>JAGQRC010000853.1 GCA_020425835.1 Planctomycetota bacterium
CCCCGGTGTCCCCGAGGAGGTGCCGGAGACGGTCGAACGCGCGACCCAGAGCCGAGGTCACCGCCTGGCGAGAGAGGCCGAGGAGCTGCGCGGCTCGCTCGTGGGTCAGACCCGCGACGTGCGTGAGCACGACCGCCTCTCGCTCCGTCTCCGAGAGTTCGTCGATCGCCCCCCAGAGTCGCTCCCGAGTCTCGCTCACCAGCGCTTTCTCGTCGGGTCCTTCGTCCGGCGACCGCGTCTCCACCGGCGCACAGCCGACGGGAACCGGCCGCTTCTTCCGACGGTAGTTGCGGCACTCGTGCATCAACACCGTGGAGAACCAGGGCCAGGGGTCATCGCGGGGAATGCGCTCCGGCTTGGTGGCCGCGACGACGAAGGCCTGCTGAACGGCATCGAATGCGGCCTCCCGATCCCGAAGGACGCTGTACGCCAATCGCCAACCGGGGCGCGAGCAGTGCTCCACGCAGCGCTCCAGAAGAACGCGAGGAGGAGGCTTGGGCATGAGACGGCTCTCTCCGTGATCTCCGCGACGATCCGAGAGCAGTCTTCGACGGACTGCTCGCAGCCTGGGTCCGGACGGGGTGCAACGTCGCGAGTGCCGAGTTCGGCCAACATGAAATCACGGCAAGTGAGCAGTTGCGCCGCGTGAGGGACGGCCGGTCCCGAGGAGGGGACGACACCGAGCGTTCACGACTCGCGACACCACTCGATCCAGCGCCGGCGCCAAGCCTCGATCAGCGATCGACGGTCGGCCGCGGGCAGGAAGCTGCGCTCGATGGAGGTCTCCGCCAATCGCTTCAGCTGCCAGAGATCGAGTTGCCACGCGACCGCGACCGCGACGAACTCGAGCGTGGGATCGGTGCCGAACACACCCTCATCGTCGGTCGACAACACGACCGGCAGCCCGAGCCGGAGATAGGACCATCCCGGGTGGTCGCGGAGATCGTCGACGAATCCCAGCAACGCGTTGCTGAGCGGACAGAGCTCGATCGTCACGCCGCGTTCCCGCACGATGTCGATGAGCGGCGGCTGCTTCCAGAGGGTCAGTGCGTGCCCGATCCGCTCCGCTCCGACGAGCAGCGCATCCGCGACCTCCAGCGTTCCACCATCGCGCGTCTCCCCAGCGTGGAGGGAGAGATGCAGTGGAGCTCGCCCGTCGCGCAGGGCGAGAAAGCCGTCGATGTCGCTCTCGATCGGGGTTCCCCCTCGCTCGCGTCCACAGAGGTCGAGTCCGACGACCCACTCGGGGTACTGCTCGGCCAGCGTGGTCGCCGACCGCACGCGGTTCGCGAACTGACGCGGATCGAAAGACCGGAACGTGCTCGCGTGGAGCCCGAAGCGGAAGTCGGGATGCTCCGACCGATAGCGCGCGACGACGTCCGCGATGAGCCCGCACGTCTCCGACTCCGAGACGAAGTCCCCCGGCCCTCGCACCAACCCGCGCCAGTCCGCCTTCGCTTCGATGGCCAGGATCCCGTGAGCGCGGGCGCGGTCGAAGATGTGGCGGAGGTGCGCCTCGAGGTGCGCGGCCGAGAGATGCAGCCGGCTCATGCCGAAGCAGCGCTCGAACGCCGACCAGCGCTCATCGAGATCGGGCGGCGGATCGTAGCGGAGCGCGCGGGCGATCTCGCCCGCGCGATCGGGGAACTCCTCGAGGTACTCGCCCAGGCGTCGCCAACCGTCCGGAACGCGAGCACTGAGTCCGAGTCGGTGAAGGGGTGTTCGAGCGTCGTCGGTGCGGGTGTGGATCACCGCGAGCGGATCGTCGCGATGCGCTTCGATCAGGAACTCCGGCTCGATCATGCCCCAGAGATGCGTGTGCAGGAGGGCGCCCTTGGGCATGGGTCGAAGGAAGCGGTAGAGCTCGGAGTCGCGAAGCGTGGCGGCCCACTCGCGAAAGCTCGACCCGGTGACGGCGGGACGCGAGAGCCATACTTCACCGTGCGCTTCGCGAAGACGCGTGACGAGCGCTCGAAGCCGTTGGTCCTGAGCGCGTTCCTCATCCGTGGGCGCGTAGGAATGGCCCGCGATACTCGCGGCCCAGTCACCGATGAGCTCGGTCCGTGCGCGACGGAACTCCTCCGCATCTCGAGTCGAAACGGCGCGCTCGAGTGGAGTCGACGACGTCGAGGTCGCGATCAGTAGGATCGACCAGCCCACTCGCCACCACGTCCGCGCACCCATGAGACCTCCTCCCGTCACCCACCCT
>JAGQRC010000083.1 GCA_020425835.1 Planctomycetota bacterium
CGAGCGCGACCTCCGCTTCTTGATCTGCCTCGAAGTCGCCGTTAGTGTGCGACTTGCGAATGGAGGAGAGTCCGGTGGATGCCGAAGCGCGTCCTTCGGCCGCAGAAAGGGAAGCCTCTCGCATGACCAAAGGCCAGGCCAAGATCGGTTTCGGGCGCAAGGTCCGCGCTCTGTTCTCCAACTTCTTCGGCGCGGTCGGGCTCTGGGTCTTCCCGTACCCGATCTTCCTGTTCAAGCGGGCGCTCGCCGGCCGGGAGAACGCCAGCGGCGATCTCGAGTTCTACTGCCACCCGCGGTTCGCGATCACCTCGCACATCATCTTCGTCGGCTGGCTGGTGTCGCTCGGGACCCTGCTCAATGCGACCGTGTTCGGTGACGCCGGGATCCCGGCGCAGGCGCTGTCGTGGCCTTGGTTGCTCGCGATCGGCTTCACGTTGACCGCGATGGGGCGCGACTGGGAGATCATCAGCTCGATCATGGTCGGCGGCACGATCCTCCTCGTCACCGCGGTGCTCGTGATCCTGGAGTTGACCGGAGACTGGGAGCTCTTCAAGCCGGTCTACGAGATCATCAAGCAGGTCCCGGTCCGCATGGAGTGGGGGGGGCCGTTCTTGCTCTCTCTCGTCCTCGGCTTCTTCTACGTTCTGATGGCGTCCTACCAGCGCGTCGACGACGTCTGGCGGCTCCCGTCGCACGGCAACCTGCTCGACCACTACCGCTTCGAGCGCAGCGACACGTCGATCTCCAAGGGTGGGAAGACCTTTCGCGCCGATTGGCCCTGCATGCTGAAGAAGTGGTTCTTCTTCGGCTACGGCAACATCCTGATCCTCGACGCGCACTCCAAGCGCACCCTGCATCGGATCGAAGGCGTGTTCTTCGCCCGCCAACACGCCGAGGTGCTGAAGGTCCGCTTCGCGACCACCGACGCGACCCTCGTCGAGCACGAGCTCGCCAGCGAGGCGGCGATGGCCGAGGACGAGGATGAGATCGCGGCCGACGACGACCTTTGATCGGCAGTGACGGCATGAGTGGAGAGGAGCGGGCGGCGCCCCCACCGCGGCCCGCTGCGAGTCGGTCGGACTCGGGTCGCGAGGAGCGTCGCCGCGACATCGAACGCTTCGAGAGCGCCCATCGACGGATCACCCAGCGCGCGCGCCAGCTCGGGGAGAACCAGCACCGTGCGCGACGGGGCTTCCGGCTGTTCGATCTGCGCGCGGAGATCGTTCGCGAGATGGCACAGCTGCGCGACGTGTTCGAGCGGTATCCCGACGTCGCCGACGCGGTCGGGGAGATCCTCCAGATCCATCACGCCATCGGCATCGAGCGGCGACTCGACGCAGATCGTTTCGCGGTCGAGATCAGCCGCTGTCTGCACGGTTTCGCGGTCCGATTCCATCGCCTCGTCTCGATCCTGATCGGCCGCTCACGCCGAGAGCTCGATCTGATCGGGTTCGCGTTCGAGGATCGCTACGGCGAGACGATTCGTACCGCGTTCGAGCGCGGTGTGCTCGCGCCACCGAAGCGACTCGTCCACGCCATCCTCCTTCGGGACATCGCGACGGAGCGCCAGCGGCTGAGCCATCTGCTGGCCGCACGCCGAGTGGATGTCTTCGCCGACACCCTCTACCTCGGGATGCGCTGGCGCTGGGGGCGCGACGAGCGGGCGATCTTCAGCGTCGTTCAGAGGATCGCGCAGGACGAGGAGCGCGAGGAGCTGTTGGCTGCGGTGCGAGCGAGTTACCAGCGACACCACGGGGGGCGGCTCGGTGCCGGGGGGCTCGACGAGGCGATCGCCAAGAACCTGAAGCCGATCGTGTCCGCGCGGATCGCCGCGCTGTTGCGCGGCGATGAGGCGTTGGAGACGGTGCTCGCTCTCGCGCACGAGTTGGAGCGCCGCAGGCCTCGCCTTCCGCAGCTCGCGGAGACCCTGCGCGGCAAGACACGCGGCCAGTTGAAGGAGATCCGCAACGCGTGGCGCCGCCACCGCGGCACCTCGGTGGCCGAGGAACTCGGCCGACGACGTTGGACGGGGAAGCTCGCGCCGGTTCGCGATTACGTCGTCGCGCTGACCGAAGGGCGTCGATCGACGGCCGACGCCGCGTTCGTCCGAGCGGCGGTCCTGAAACACCCGGGATGCTGGATCGGCGAGCCGTTCGTCGGGAAGAGCGTCGATGCGCGAGAGGCGCTGATCGATCGGTACGATCACAAGTACGGGACGGGGAAGGCGGACGCGGGGTTCTGGCCGGACCTGCGTCGGGCGGTGCCCGATCGCACGCGGCGAATCCTCATGGAGAGGTTCGTCCGCGACGGGTACCTCAGCGAAGCCGAACTCCTGCGCGACTGCATGCACGGGTTCGGGACCGACGAGCGGGGTATCAAGGAGATCCTCGCTCGGGCGACCGCGGATGAGCTGCGCGAGATCGAGGTGGAGTACCGCAAGTTCCTGCGCCACGACTTCGCGGAGGGCATGCGATTCCGACCGCTGCGCTTCGCGGCGCGGATCGGCCGAGCCACCGCCGACTGGATGACCGTGCGCGAGAGCGGGTCGTGGTTGGAGTGTCTGCGACGTCGCAGCCTCGTCCCGCGGGACCTCTGGATGGATCTCGAGGCCGAGCTCGACGGTGACGACTGGCTCGACGCGCAGCTGCTCCGCAACGGGAAGCCCGCCGACCCGATCGATCTCTACCGCCGAACGGCCTCCCTCTACGAGCACGAACGGGGCGGCAAGCTGAGTCGCGTGATCGACTGGGTCTGTCACGACGGCAAGGCGATGGACCGCGACTTCGCGCGGGCCCGAGCCTTCTACGAGCGCTACATCGACGGACGGCATCCGCGTTACGACGAGCTCCAGCGGCTGCAGGCGCTGGTCAGCTACGCCGGTCACGCGTTCGAGTCGTTCCGCGCCGCCAAGCACTCGCTCTCGTTCATCTTCGCCAATCTCGCGTCGGGGCTCCTGGTGGCGGTGGTCGCGACGATCGTGCTCGCGCTGCGCCAGCCGCTGCCGCTGGTGATGTTGGGCTGCTTCCTGGCCAGCGGGATCACGCGGCTCGGCTGCCGGTGGGTACTGGCCGCGCGCGGCTACGGTCGTGAGAAGGTGGCGCAGGATCTCGCGCTGGCCGCCGTCGACGGCGTGACTTTCGCGGCCGGGACCGCGTTCCGCCAGGTGTTCGGGAGCATCGGGCGGCGCCTTCTCCGGTCGAAGATCACCCACAAGATTCTCAAGAGCACGAGCAGCTATGTGCTCAAGCGACTGATCCGAACGAGCGAGGAGCTCAACGAGCGCAAACGCTCGCTGCACCTGCGGCACAGCGTCGGGCTCGAGGCGGTGCTCGAGAGTGAGGAGCGCGACATCAACGAGCTCCTCGAACGGTTGAGCATCTATGCCTGACCCGGACGATTCGGGAGCCCGCTGCTACGGAGTCGATCCTCAACGACCAAGTAGTGCCGACGTCGGTGGACTGCGAGCAACTGGACCGTCACGTGGCCTGCGACTCCCTCGTGAGATTCGGCCGAGACCTGGTGACGGCCGCACGCGCCGCGGATAGCATCCGCGCCCCTTTCCCTCCCCGAGCGGGCACCCCCGTTCTTCGACGGGGCCGAGGGGAGGGGGACTCCCCCGGAGAACAGCCATGTCCCAACTCGCGAACGAATTCACCATCGAGCCGCAGCCGGACGAGGTCTCCTGCGGCGCGTCGTGTCTGCACGCGGTCTATCGGTACTTCGGGGAGCCGTCGAAGATCGAGGAGGTTCAGGCGGAGATCGCCCAGCTTCCGTTGGGCGGGACGCTCGCGGTCATGCTCGCGCGTCACGCCCTCGGTCGAGGCTACCGGACGACGATCTACACCTGCAACTTGCAGATCTTCGATCCGAGCTGGTTCGTCGCGGGCGGACCGAGCATCGAGGAACGCCTGCGCTCCCAGGCGGCGATCAAGGAGGACGAGAAGCTGCAGTGGGCGACGCCACACTACGTCGACTACTTGGAGTGTGGTGGGGAGCTGCGGATGGAGGAGGTCACGCTCGACCTCTTGGACGAACTCCTCGGCCACCGACTCCCCGTGATCTGTGGGTTGAGCGCGACCTGGCTCTACCGAGCCGTGCGAGAGCGACCGGAAGACTCCGAGCCGGACGATCTCCTCGGTGAGCCGACCGGCCACTTCGTGGTCCTGACGGGGATCGACCGCGAGACCGAAGAGGTGCACGTCGCCGACCCCTATCGGCACGACCCCTATCCGGGTGCACACCACTACCGAATCGGAGCCCAGCGGTTCATCGCGTCGATCCTGCTGGGGATCGTGACCTACGACGCGAAACTCCTGGTCATCGAACCCCCGACCTCCGACGCTCCGGAACCGTAGATGGAGTGTCCCGACCGCCGGGACGTGCGATGGCCTCAGAAGGCACGGTAGACAGTGCAGATCCTTCTCGTCGTGGACGATCCCAAGCGGTGGACCCTGGAATTGCCCGGGGTCCACGTCATCTCCGGTCGGAGATACCTGACGGAAGGGGTGGAGAGAGGCGACCGCTTCACCCGGGTCTTCAACCTCTGTCGCTCCTACGCCTACCAGAGCATCGGATATTACGTCTCGCTCCTCGCCGAAGCGCGGGGCCACCGACCCCAGCCCGACATCGGAACGCTGCGCGACATGAAGCTCGGTCCCGTGCGCCGGGTGCTGACCGACGAGCTCGATGACCTCGTTCGTTCGACGCTGAGGACGGTGAAGACGAGCCCGTTCGAGATGAGCATCTACTTCGGAATGACCACGGCCAAGCGGGACCGCCGTCTCGGCCGTCGGTTGTTCGGTCTGTTCCGTGCACCACTCCTGCGCGCGCACTTCGTGCGGCGCGGCGACAAGTGGGTCTGGCAGGGGGTTCGACCCATCCCGATGAGCGAGGTCCCGGAGAGCCACTGGCCGGTGGTGTTGCGCGGGGCGACGGAGTACTTCGCCCGCGCCGAGTGGACGGCGCGTCGGAAGTCGGCGCCGCGCTACTCGCTGGCGATCCTCCACGATCCCTCCGAAGCGGAGCCGCCCTCGGATGAGCGCGCCCTTCGCCGCTTCGTGCAGGCGGCGACGCGGCACTCGATCGCCGCGGAGCTCATCACCCGGCAGGACTTCGGACGGCTCCCGGCATTCGACGCGTTGTTCATCCGCGCGACCACTGCGGTCGAGCACTACACCTATCGGTTCGCCCGAACGGCCGAGGCGGAAGGGCTCGCGGTCATCGACGACTCGGTCTCGATCGTCCGCTGCACCAACAAGGTCTACCTCGCCGAGTGTCTCGTCCAGAAAGGGATTCCGGCGCCGCCCACGGTGATCGTCCATCGCGACAATCGGGAGCGCGTTCCCGATCTCCTCGGCTTTCCCGTGGTGCTCAAGCGACCCGACAGCTCCTTCTCGCAGGGCGTGGTCAAGGCGGAGAGCGTCGAGGAGTACGAGCATCACGTCTCCGACATGCTGACTCGTTCCGAGCTGGTGGTCGCGCAAGCGTTCACCCCGACCGACTACGATTGGCGGGTCGGTGTTCTCGATGGGAAGCCGCTCTACGTCTGCAAGTACTACATGGCGCCGAAGCACTGGCAGATCATCCAGCATCGGGAAACCTCGACCCGCTACGGCAAGGGGGAGACCCTCGCCGTCGAGGATGCGCCGAAGCGGGTGATCTCCACCGCCGTGCGCGCTTGTCGGCTGTTCGGCCGAGGCCTGTACGGTGTGGATCTGAAACAGGTGGGCAAGAAGGTGCTCGTGATCGAGGTCAACGACAACCCGAGCATCGATGCCGGGTGGGAGGACCGCGTGCTGAAGGGTGCCCTCTACGACGCGGTCATGGAGTCGTTCGTGCAGAGGATCGAGACGATCCGGAAGGGGAGCGCCCATGGAAGCTGAGCGCTCGTCGGACAGCGACGGCTCGCCGTTCGGCTGGTTCGAGGCGATCGGTATCGAATTGGAGTACATGATCGTCGACGCGACGTCTCTCGACGTGCGTCCGATCTGCGACCGGCTGATGGAGGCGGAGGCGGGAAAGATCGTCGCCGACGTCGAGTTCGACGATGTCTCCTGGTCGAACGAGCTGACTGCGCACGTCGTCGAGCTCAAGACGACCACGCCACCGCCGCGGCTCGAGGGTTGGGCCGATCACTTCGACGCCCATTTGCGCCGGATCCGGAACCACCTCCAGCCGCTCGGTGCGAGACTGATGCCCGGGGCGATGCACCCGTGGATGGACCCGGGCACGGAGATGAAGCTCTGGCCGCACGACTATCGTCCGATCTACGAGGCCATGCACCGCGTTTTCGATTGTCGGGGGCACGGTTGGGCCAACCTCCAGAGCTTGCACATCAACCTTCCGTTCCGCGGGGACGAGGAGTTCGGTCGGCTGCACGCCGCGATTCGAGCGGTGCTTCCCATCTTGCCCGCGCTCGCGGCGAGCTCGCCCGCGCAGGACGGTGTCCTGACCGGCCGGCTCGACCAGCGACTGATGAACTACCGGCATCACTGCGATCGTCTCCGTAGCATGGTCGCCGACGTCGTTCCCGAGCCGGTCTTCTCGATCGACGAGTACCACGAGCGCGTGCTGGGATGGATCTACCGCGAGCTCGAGCCGTTGGATCCCGAGGGACTCCTGCGTCACGAGTTCGCCAATGCGCGGGGAGCGATCGCTCGATTCGAGCGGAGCGCGATCGAGATTCGAGTGATCGATGTCCAGGAGTGTCCGCGCGCCGATCTCGCGATCGCCGCGTTGGCGACCTCCGTCGTTCGAGCCCTCGGCGAAGAGGCGTGGGGTCGGCTCGACGACTTGAAGACACTCGGGACGGAGCCGCTCGTCGCCATCTTCGACGCCTGCATCGCCGACGCCGACGAAGCGGTCATCGCGGACCGGGACTATCTCGACGCCCTCGGAATCCCCGGCTCGACCTCCATGACCGCGGGGGAGGTCTGGCGGCAGCTCCGGAGATCGGTCGAACGCTATCGATCCGATGATCTGAGCGCGTTCGCCTCCGACCTCGACCTGTTGTTCGACCACGGACCGCTCGCACGACGGCTCCGGGAAGCGCTGGGGGATCGGCCGGATCGTTCTCGGTTCGCCTCGGTCTACACCGAGCTCTGTGACGCGCTCGACCGCGGGGAGCTCTTCCGGGTCCCGTCGTCGCATGGCTGATCGCCCGCCGGTGCTGTTCGTCGTCAGCTGCGAGCACGCCGGCCATCGAGTGCCGCCGGCGTATCGCCCGCTGTTCCGTGGAGCGCGCGCGACGCTCGAGTCGCATCGCGGTTGGGACCCCGGGGCGCGAGAGGTCGCGGTCGAGCTCGCCCGTCGCCTCGGGGTCGTCCCGATCCTCCACGACGTCACGAGACTGCTGATCGAGGTCAATCGCTCGATCGGTCACGTCGCGCTCTTCTCGGAGTTCACCCGCGATCTCGACGTCGACGTGCGCGACCGACTCCGCGAGGCGTTCTACGAGCCGCACCGCAGAGAGGTGGCCGCGGCGATCGAACGGGGTATCGCGCGAGCCGGCCAGGTCGTGCACTTGGGGGTGCACTCGTTCACCCCGGAGTGGAACGGTCAACCGCGCAACGCGGAGCTGGGGCTTCTCTACGATCCGAAGCGGACACGGGAGCGTCGCTGGTGCGAGCAGTGGCAGCGCCGCGTGAGAGACCGAGAGCCGTCGCTGTGTGTCCGACGGAACTACCCCTACCGCGGCGCAGCCGACGGTCTGACCACCGCGCTCCGACGCACCTACGCTCCAGCTCGCTACCTCGGTCTGGAGATCGAGATCAACCAACGGACGATACGAGGTACCCGCGCCGCACGAGGAACCAGTGCCCGGTCTCCACATCATTGGGCCGAACTCCTCGCCGAGACCATCCCGGGAACCGCCCGACGACGGTGAATATCGTTGCGGGGAGCGGGCGGAGCGGATGGGTGATGCGAGGGCGGCGCCGGTCGTGGCGGAGCGGGGCGCGGCTCAACCTTCGCACTACCGTCAGCACAGCGTTCCACCGACCGGACGACGCAGGGCTCGGCTCAGAGCCAACGTCGCCGGCGGAAGTACCAGAGGAGCAGGACGGCGATGAGGCCCATCACGGCGAGAGCGATGAAGTAGCCGTACCGGGTGTGGAGTTCGGGCATGTGATCGAAGTTCATCCCGAAGATGCCGGCGATGAACGTCAACGGCATGAAGACGCCGGCCATGACCGTCAGCACGCGCATGATCTCGTTGGTTCGGTGGGCGAGGGCGGAGAAGTGGATCTGCACGACCGCTTCCACCTCGTGTTGAACCTGCTGAGCGTGACCCGACACGCGGCCGATGTGCTCGACCAGGTCGTTGAACCGGATCTCGAGGCTCTGGTCGATCTCGAAGTTGGTGCCCTCGCGCCACGCCTCGATCGCTTCGAGTTGCTCCTCGCACGCCGTCTCCAGTCGGCGGACCTGGACGCGCTGGAGCATCAGCTCCTGCCAGTCGTTGAAGGGGTCCGACTCGTCGAGGAGGCGACGTTGGCGGTCCTCGATGTCCTCCGAGAGGGGGGCGCGATGGGCCAGATAACGGTCGACCATGGCGGAGAGGAGGGCGTGGAAGAGCCCGATCGGACGACGGGGGATACGGGTGCGGCCAGTGATGAGGCGCTCGTGGAGCGCGCGGGGAGAGACCGCGTCCCGGTGCCGCACGGTGATCAGGAGGCCCGGGGCGAGGAACAGCGCGGTGGGGCGTGTCGTCGTGACGCGCGTCTCATCTCCGACGAGCCCGCGGAAGATCAGCATCTCGTAGAGATCGGTGATGTCGGCGTACGAGGGGTGGTCCGCGTTGAGGGAGTCGGTCACGTGGGCCTCGAACATCTGTAGACCGACGGTCTCGGCGACGCGCTCGGCCCAGTTCTCGTCCTCGTCCCGCACGAAGTCGAGCCAGAGGTACCCGCCCTCGGTGGGGCGCTCGACGTTATCGGTGATCGGGACCGGGGGAGACCCGTGTCCGTCGAAGCGCAGTCCCCTCACGTATTCCTCCTCTGTTTCCGAAGATGGTAGCAGAACTCCGGTCCGAGAGGTGTAGTCTCCGCCGGGGCGAGAGGTCGCCGGATTCCGAGCGATCCGCACCCTTACCCGTACACGACCCGAGACGCGAACGGAATCGGACCCGTTGAGCAAGAGTGCCGCGAGTTCCGCCTCCGCCCCGGTTCGTTTCGGAACTCTGGGGGGAGTCTTCACGCCGTGCGTGTTGACGATCCTCGGCGTGATCATGTTCCTCCGCTTCGGCGAGGTCGTCGGCAACGCGGGGCTCTGGCACGCGCTCGCGATCGTCATCGCCGCGAAGTCGGTCACCACGATCACGGGTCTGTCGCTCTCCGCGATCGCGACGAACACGCGCACCCAGGGGGGAGGCGCCTACTTCCTGATCAGTCGATCCTTGGGGATCGAGTTCGGCGGGACGATCGGCGCCGTCTTCTTCCTCGCTCAAGCGATCTCGGTCGCCATGTACGTCATCGGATTCTCCGAGGCGGTGGTCGCCACCTTCCCCGAGTGGGGAAGCGACTTGACGACTATCGCCACCCTGACTCTCTTGGTCGTCTTCATCTGCGTCCTGATCGGCGCGGGA
>JAGQRC010000854.1 GCA_020425835.1 Planctomycetota bacterium
GGAGTCCGGTTCCGATCCCATGTCGACGGCGCCGAGGTCTTCCTCGATCCGGAGCGGGTTCTCGCGATCCAGGCGGAGCTCGGCAGCGACATCGCGATGGTGCTCGACCATTGCCCACCGCCCGATGAGAACCGCGACGGGATGCGCGACGCCATGGAGCGGACGGTGCGCTGGGCCCGTCGCTCGGCCGAGGCTCGGGAGGCGCTCCAGACGTACGAGCCCATGGCGGTCTTCGCGATTCAGCAGGGCGGTGCCCACGAGAATCTCCGGGATGAGTGCGCCGAACAGCTCCTCGAGATCGACCGCGTGGTTCACCCGTTCGACGGCTTCGCGATCGGCGGCGTCAGCGTCGGCGAGGACCGGGAGACTCTGCTCTCCACCATCCCGATCGGCGTTCGGAGACTTCCGCCGGAGCGGCCGCGCTATCTGATGGGTGTCACCGGATTCCAGGAGTTCGTCCATGCGATCGGGGCGGGGATCGATCTGTTCGACTGCGTGCTGCCCACGCGCAATGCCCGCAACGGCACGCTGTTCACGGTGGACGGCGGCATCGTGCGACTGAAGAACCAGGTCCACCGGGAGGACCCGGGTCCTGTCGACCCTCGGTGCGATTGCTACACCTGTCGGCACTTCTCGCGGGGCTTCCTCCATCACCTGCTCCGGCGCGGCGAGCTGCTCGCCTCGACCCTCAACAGCATTCACAACCTCAGGGTTTTCCACCGCTTGCTGGAGGAGATCCGCGAAGCGATCCGGGTCGGTCGTTTCACGGAGCTGGCGTCCCGTTGGTGGTGAGGTGGGGCCTTGCGCCCGAAGGGGCCTCGTCTATAATCTCGCCCTTTCGTCTTCGCGCCGAGTAACGCTCGCTGCCACCGGAGTTTAAGCGACGTTGCCGGCCATGAGAGAGGCGCATCGTATGTCGAGTTCGCCCATCGGGTGGGTTCTGGCTGAAGCCGGCGCGTCCGGCGCCGAGGCTACAGGTGGTGAGGGCGCGACTGCGCCGCGCGGCCTGTTCGACCCGAGCCTCATCCTCATGTTCGTGCTGATGTACCTCGTGCTCTACTTCCTCGTTCTCCGACCGCAGCGAAAGCAGCAGTCGGAGCACCGCAAGCTCCTCGACGAGCTGAAGAAGGGGGACCAGGTGCAGACGAGCGCCGGCATCATCGGCACCGTGCATTCGGTGGACGCCGAGCGTGATCGAGTCGTCGTCGTGGTCGACCCGAGCCAGAACGTGAAGTTGACGATGGTCCGCTCGAGCATCGCTGCCGTGATTCGGGACGAGAACGCGGCGGCCGCCGAGGCGGCCGGTAAGAACAAAGGGAACAAGAACGAGAAGGTCGAGAACGCGAGCTGACGATTTCGCGTCGGTCCGTTTCGCGTCGCTCGACCGTCGCCACGCCTGCGGGTGTGGACTCGAGGTCGTGAGGAAAGCCGAGGGCTTCGGATGTTCAGGAAAACGGGGAGCGGCTTCGCACTGGTCGCAGTCCTCATCGCGGGTTGCCTGTGGGTCTTCACCAAGCTGGATGTGAAGCTCGGCATCGATCTCCGCGGGGGTACGGAGCTCACCTACTCGGTCGACATCACGCAGGTCGCGGCCGCCCGTCGCGCCACCGCACTCGAGGAGATGCGTCAGATCCTCCAGAATCGTCTCGACTCGTTCGGGATGAAGGAGCTGAGCGTCACGCCCCAGCCGCCGCGCAACCTCGTCATCCAGATCCCCTCCACCGACAACAACGAGGTCGAGGCGATCAAGCGGATCATCGAGCAGTCCGGTCGACTCACGATCCACCTCGTCTCGGCGCCGGACTGGCAAGCCAAGGTCGACGAGGTCGAGACGCAGCAACGCGAGCACGCGCTGCGTTGGCAGGCGAACGAGGACCGGAAGGCCGCGGGCCAGCCGGCCGAGGAAATGCCGGAGTGGCCCGATCGCCTCGTGATCAAGGACGCCAACGGCGCGAAGGTGGTCGTGGAGAGTGCCGAGGGCACCTACGTCGAGGGCTCGCACCTCGAGTCCTCCTACCCGACCCTCGACCAGTACAACCAACCCGCGGTCGGCTTCGAGTTCGACAGTGTCGGAGCGGCGGCCTTCGCCAACCTCACTGGACCGAACATCGGTCAGCGCCTCGCCATGAACCTCGACGGCATCGCGAAGTCGGTCGCCACGATCCAGAACCGCATCTCGAACCGCGGACAGTTGACCGGGAACT
>JAGQRC010000855.1 GCA_020425835.1 Planctomycetota bacterium
GGAAGCGATCAGCCGCCGCCGCCGACCGTCGTCTCGTACTTCACGCCGGCGGGAACCGGAACCGCAACCGGGACCACGACCCCGTAGTTTCCCTCGGTGATGCGCGACGAGTCGACGGCGAGAAACGCGGTGAAGCTCGACGTCAGTCCGTAGCTCAGGGCGAGGTTCCGGATCGCGGTCGTCGTCTCGAGGCTGGGTTCCCACGCGAGCCGATCGGACAGTCGCTCGATCTGTTGGCGGGCCCAGAGGGTGGCGACGACCGCGGTCTTGTCTTCGCGGCTCGAGGCGAACGGGATCGAGAGGGCGAAGCGTCTCGGTCCCGCGCGCCCTTCGACGCGGATCGTGACCGTCTCACCGTCGCCGATGGTCTTCGGGTCGAAGCGACCGTACAGCGTGATCGGTCGCCCGACGTAGAGATCGGGCAACCGGGACGCGGTGAGACCGCTCACTCCGAGCGATCCGAAGTCGATCGTCGGGTGGCCGAGCGCCGGATGACGAATCCGTTCGTAGAAGAGATCGGCCTGCGCGGCGGCACTCTCGTTCAAGCCGACGAAGGCGACCGCGCCGTCGCCGAGGCGTGCCATACCCTCGAGCAGGTAACGATTGACCGACGAGCCGACGCCGAACGAGAACAGGCGCGTGTCGCCGCACCGTCGCGCGATCTCCGCGAGGATCTCCGTCTCGTTCCCGATGAAGCCGTCGGTCAGGAACGAGACGAGCCGACGGCGCTCGGGATCGACGGGGAACGAGAGCGCGGCTCGAATCCCCTCGATCATGTGCGTGCCGCCGCCACTCTCGAGTCGTTCGAGGTAGTCGAGGCCGCGGCGGATGTTCTCACGGGTCGCGGCGATCGGTTGCTGCCCCAGTCCCGAGGCTCGCTCCGAGAAGCGAATGATCTGGAACGTGTCATCCGCTTCCAGGCGGCGAAGACACCGGGCGACCGCCGCCTTGGCGAGGTCGAGCGGTTCGCCATCCATGCTGCCCGAGCAGTCGAGGACGAAGACGAACTCCATCGGCTCACGGTCGATCTCGGTGAGCTCCTTCGGGGGGACGATGGTGAGCGCGAAGTAGCCCCCGCGTTCATCCCGGTGCGCGACGCAGCCGGAGCGGACGTCGTCGCCCGCGACCTCGATCCGGAGGACGAAGTCGCGGTTGGGCTGCGTGTCGCTCTCGGACAACGAGACGCGGGCGCATCGAGTCCCGTCGCGGGTGACGCGAATCGCATGACTGGGGCTCGAGAGCGCTTCGATCGGGAGACCTGCATCGATGTCGAGGACCAGCGCGATGTCGTGCCCCGATCGCTCCCCGGGGTTCAGGTAGCTCACTTCGGTTCGTTGCCGGGACGCGCCCTCCGCACCGCGCCCGACCGCTCCGACGCCGTCTCCGCGACCCGGTGGATTGAAGCGCGGTCCGACCACCATCGGGAACGCGAAGACGAACGCGCCATCGCGATAGGGGAGCGCGTCGAAGTAGGTGATCTCCACGTCGATGCGTTGCCCCGGCTCGATGTTGGCGACCGCTTGCGTGAAGATGTTCGGACGTTCCTGGGTCAGCAGGCTCGCCGTGTGTCCGGCGCGACGCGCCGCTTCGTAGATCCGCTCCGCCTGCTCGCGCTCGCGCACGATGCCGCGGATCCGTCGCTCGCCGATCTGCATGATGAAATCGTGCACCGCGGCGGAGTGAGGGAGCGGGAAGATGTAGCGCGCTTCGATCTTGGTGTCGTACGGGTTCTGGAAGCGTTGCTCGACTGTGACGTCGGCGAGGTTCCCCCGGATCCGTCCCCGGACGTCCGTGTGCTCGAGCGGCATCGGGACGATGCGATCGTGGAACCGAGTGAGCAGGCAGCCGCTGTCGGGGAGCTCATCGGACGGGTCGCCGGCGAGCGTCGCGTACGCGTCCGGGGTCAGGACCCAGAGCTCATCCGCGTCGGCGAGGCGTTTCTCGAGCGCTTCGCGGTCGGCGTCGGACCTCCGGGGGGTGATCGACATCCCGTTGCCGTCGATGTCGTTGATCGGGTTCGGGAGGTTGTCGGCGAAGGGGTTCTCGGAGGGCGACGCCTCTTGGCCTACCACTTCGTAGCACGGAGCGATGGGTTCGGCCCGACCATCGTAGTAGGTGCCCCTTCGCTCGAGCTTACTCGACGCACGAGGTCCGGTCGCCTCGCACGCCACGATCACCAGCACCGCGACGA
>JAGQRC010000856.1 GCA_020425835.1 Planctomycetota bacterium
CACGCCGGGAGAGTACGAGGTGTCGGTCGTCGTCGACCCGACCAACCAGATCGGAGAGAGCGCCGCGGGCGGTGAGGGCAACAACGTCCTGCTGGTCGACACGGTGCAGATCTTCTCGGCCGGCGCCCCGAACCTGCGCATCGTCGACGCGGACTTCTTCCTCGACGCGGCACTCGATCCCTGTGGCCAGTTCGATGTCGAGTTCACGGTCGAGAACTTGGGGGGGCCGACGTCGAATCCGATCTCCGCGATCTACCGGTTGGTCTCGGTCGTCGACCCGACTCCGATCACCGTCGACATCGAGCAGATCGCGACCGCGGTCGGGACGACGGCGATCTCCCACACGACCAGCCTGGACGTGCCGTGCCTCGCGCCGGGCACCTATCGGTTGGAGATCGTCGTCGACACGCTCGGCGAGGGGGATCCGAGCGACAACCAAGCGGCGTCGACGAACCTCGCGACCTACTCGAACGATCTCGATGTCGTCGCCATCGGTGGAGTCCTCGACACGCCCGCGGCGGCGGCCGGCGACACGGTGTTCCTCTCGTGGCAAGACGTGAACTTGGGCACGACGACTCCTTGCCCGTCGGGCGGCTGGACCGATCTCGTTCGGGTCCTGCAGGGTGGAGTGGTGCTGTCGACCCAAGGCGTCAGCAACCCGGGACCCTTTCCGTCGGGCGGCTTCGACGTGATCGACCTGCCGGTCACTCTTCCCGGTTCGTTGATCCCGGGTGAGCCGGCGATCATCCGAGTGTTCCCGTACTTCTCCGGGCCGCTCTGTGAGCCGCCGACGGCGCAGGGCGCGACGCTCGAGATCCCGATCGACATCGTCGAGGGCTCGGCCGATCTCCAGTTCACCGCCTCCGGTCTGTCGAACGGAACCGCAGTGAGCGGCCAGAGTGTCATCGTCGACTGGTCGGTGACCAACAACGGAGCGGTGCTCACGAACCGACCGACGTGGAACGACCTCGTCTACCTCTCGCCGACCAGCGACCTCGGGCCGGACGCGCACTTCGTCGGCGCGCGAACCCACTACGGCACGCTCGAGGTGGGAGAGGGCTACGACACGGCGCTGAGCTTCACGGTGCCGGTGTGGGCGGACGGCGCGCTGTTCGTGATCATCGCCGTCGACGCGCCGGCGCCGGGACAGGTCTACGAGTCGAACGAGGACGACAATCTCGTGGCGCTCCCCCTGGACGTGACCCAGGTCCTCCCCGATCTCTCGGTCACCTCCGTCGACGTCACGCTCCCGTCGTTCGGCGCCATCTTCGGCCAGTCGATCGATCTCGCATGGACTCGGCAGGTCTCGGGCGCCGCGTTGAGCGGCAGCTCGCTCGTCGAGTCGGTCTTCCTCTCGATCGATCCGTTCTACGACCCGGGGGTCGACCTTCTCGTGGCCAACGTCACGCAGAGCACCACGGGCCTCGGTCCGATGGGCCGAGCGACGGTGCTGCTTCCTTCGGCGGGTGTTGCCGCCGGCGACTACTACGTCATCGTGCAGACGGACAGCAGCGAGCAGTACGACGAGACCAACGAGGACAACAATGCGTTCTCCAGTGCCATCGTCTCGATCGCGGCGCCCTCGCCGAGCGATCTCATCGTCGAGTGCATCGAAGTCTCGACGGTGCCCGCGACGATCGGCGACGCGCTCCAGGTGCCGGTGCGGATCCAGAACACGACCGGCACCGCGAATGGTCGTTTCGACATCGCGCTCAGCCTCCGACCCCCGGCGGTGGGCGTCAATCCGACCTGGAATCCGGACGGGGTCGCGACGGGCTCCTACCTGAGTGATCCCGGGACGCTGCTGTTCGGCGACTCGACGGTGGTGTCGAGCACTCCGAATCACGAGATCAACGCGCCGATCCTCGCCGAGGGCACCTACGACGTCATCGCCCGGACCGACATCGCCAACCGCTTCCCGGAGAGCGTCGAGGACAACAACGACGGCTTCGAGTCCTGCGTCCCGGGAGTGGTCATCGCGCAGGTGGAGCTGGAGGCGGCGCTCTTGATCCCCGATCCGATCGCGAGCGTGAGCCTCGACAACAGCTACCGCGTCTACAAGGTGATCAACGATGTGCTCGACGACACGCTCGAGTTCCGCGTCGAGGGTCTGGCCGGCGACGCGGTGGCGCAGGTGTTCGCGTCGATCGGCGAGGTCCCGCTCCCCGAGACCGCGGAGTACGCGAGCAC
>JAGQRC010000857.1 GCA_020425835.1 Planctomycetota bacterium
CGCTGCTCCGGGACCGAGGCGCCCAGCTCGACGCCGTGGATGTATCCACTGCCGGAGTTCTGCTTCGCGAAAATCGTCTGCGTCGGGTCGCTCGGATTGGGCCCCTGCGGGACGCGGAGGATGAGGTCGTCGATGAACGTGTAGAAGTAGGCCGCCTGCCCTCGGATCCAGCGGTGATCCGACTTCACGCCGATCTCGAGTTGGGTGAACTGCTCCGGATCGAGGTCCGTCGACGGGATCTCGAAACCGCTCGTGCCGAAGTCATCGAGTCGAGTGAGGTCGGAGAGGTTCGGCGCTCGGAACGCCTGGGACGCGCCGCCGAAGATCGAGAAGCGACGCTCCTCGTCGAGGAAGAGCTGGGCCCGCGCACTTCCGGTCGCCGCGAAGTAGTCGTCGTCGAAGTCCACGGCGTTGCCGGTGCCGAAGTCCTCGAGACTCCCGATGTCGACGAACGCCCAAGTGAGACGTCCACCGAGGATCACGTCGACGCGATCGCCGACGGGAATGGTGTCCTGGATGAACACGCCGAGCAGATCGTAGGTCGCGTCGTCCCCGACCGGGCCCTGGATGGCATTGGACGAGGAGAACGAGTCGACCTCGTCGTGGTACCACTCCACCCCGTAGAGGAACTGGCCGATCGAGGAGTCCGACTCGGCCTGGGCCCAGACTCCGTAGGTGTTCACGTCGAACCCGTCGGCGCTGATCGCGCCGTTCGATCGCACGCGGTTCTCGGTCTCTTGCTGACGCTGCCAGGAGACGCTCACGCTGAAGCGGTCGACGACGTCCTCGAGCTCCGCGGAATGGAGCTGGACGTAGGCGAGGTCGCGCTCCTGGTCGAAGTCGCGCTGGATGTCGCTGCCCTGCGTCAGGCTGTGCCACATGATCGACTCCTGCGTGCGATGGGTGCGCGGCGCATCGTTGATCCGGAGCTTCTGGTAGAGGAACACGAGACGATGCCCGTCCTCCATCCGGTACTCCGCCTTCACGTCGCCGGCATACTCGTCGTACGCGGTGTTCTCCTGCGTGCCGACGTGATCGCCACCCTCCAGATCCCCGAACACCTTTCCGGTCACCCCGCCCAGGACGCCGAGCTTGCCCCGTCGAACGGTGGCGTCGACCTCGGCGCGACCGATCGCCGAGTTCTCGGCGGACGCCGCCCGGCCGAAGAGCCGACCGTGGAACGAGCGGTCCTCACCCGAGAGGCGGGGCGAGCGCGTGAGCGCGTTGACCGCGCCCCCCACCGCATCCGAGCCGTACTGCACCGACGCGGGACCCTTGATGACCTCGAGGCGCTGCAACGAGAACGGATCGATCGTCGCCCAGTACTGGTTGGGCCCGGAACGGAAGACCGAGTTGTTGAGTCGGATCCCGTCGATCAGGAAGAGCGTCTGGTATCCGGTGAAGCCACGGATGAACGGAGAACCCTGGCCGTGCCCCGTCTTCTGCACCGACACGCCGGGCACATCGCGAAGCGCCTCGGGAACGGTTCGGTACTGACGCTCCTGCAAGCGGCTCTCGACGACGTCGGCCGAGTAGGGCAGCTCGAAGAGCGCGGTCGCGGTGCGCGACGGGGTGATGACATCCGTCCCGAGATCGACGTCCGTGGGAACGCGCGGATCGTCGTCCGACGATTCGACCGGGACCGGGGCGGTCGCCGGCTCTTCACCCACGACCGAGAGTGGGCTTCCGAGGACGAACGCCCCGAGGGCGATCAGCGCAGTGCATCGACGGGTCATGAGAACTCCTCGCGGCAAGGGGTCGAGAATGACCGCGCACGCTAGGGGGCCTATGACAAATCCGCAATGCCCTCGTTCCCAATCCTGATCAAGCGGCTTCGAGCAGGCGGCTTGTGACGGCTCGCCCCCGGGTCAACGCCCCGTGATCTCGAGGACCGAGCCCGCGAGGGACCAGTCGAGTCCGAGGTACTCGAGGCGATCGCGGACCATCTCGGCCGGCGACGCGACCGTCTTCCAGCTGATCTCCATCGCATCGATCCGAGAGCGGAGCATCGGTTCGACGTCGACCGATCCCTCGGGAGATGCGTGCTCGAGGATCGCGACCAACTCGCGAACGGTGGAGTCCCCGGCCAACCAGAGCGCGGTGTCGACACCGAAGAAAGAGTCGAGTCGCTCCAGTTCTTCGGCGCGGGATTCGAGCTCCACCGTGACCGTGCGACGCTCGTTCGGCCG
>JAGQRC010000858.1 GCA_020425835.1 Planctomycetota bacterium
GAGCGGCACCTGTGACGGCGGCTCCCTCGTCTTCGGGACCTCTCCGGACTGCGGCACCTTCCTCAGCGGGACGATCGTCGGATCGATGCTGCAGGACGGACAGACCTGCTGCTGGTACTGCCCCCTCAACCCACCGCCGGACGGCCCGTGGTTCTGCGGCACCGTCTCCGGAATGGAGCGTACCGAATGAGGCCCGTCAATCTCATCCCAAGGGAGGCACGTCCCATGACCAAGCATGTTTGGATCACCGGGCTCGCTCTCGTCATCCTGGGCGGGATCGCGGGCACCGCGCTCGCGGACAACTGGAGCCTGACCCTCGACACCCCGGACCAGACCGCGGACCCCGGCGGCACCGCGGTTTTCAGCGGCACCATCACCAACGACACGGGCGGGGATCTGCTCGTCGACGCGTCACTCGACTTCTTCACGTCTCCGGAGTCGGAGCTGTTCACCGTCGACTTCGCGGACGAGCTCCTCGCGCTCGACCTGACCGTTCCCGTAGGCGGCTACACCGGCCCGCTCTTCGAGGTGACGTGGACGAACGAAGCCCCGCAGGGCATCTTCGGCGAGGGCCTGCTCGTCGTCTCCGCGGACGCTCCGGCCGACCCGATGACCGCGAGCGCCGCCTTCACGCTGCACGCCCCCGGAGTCAACGCGTTCTGCGTGGAAGCGACCGGGTTCGACGCGGCGACCAGCTCGATCGCGGTCAACGACTCCACCGGGACCGGGCTCATCGCGTACAACGACGGCGGGGCGGGAAGCCTCGAGCTCGCGAGCGTCGTCGGCCAGAGCTGGACCACCGAGACGATCGCGACCGGAATCGGGACGAGCGCGGCCCCGTCTCTCGGCTTGGACGGAAACCTCGGTCCCCACGTGGTCTTCTTCGACGACATCGGCGGCGATCTCGGCTACGCGGAAAGGGCCGGCGGAATCTGGACCGTGAGCCTCGTCGATACCGCCGGCATCGTCGGCGCCTGGCCGTCCCTGCTGGTCGAGCCGAGCGGCGATCTGCACGTCAGCTACTACGACGCGACCAACCAGGATCTCCGGTACGCCGAACGGATCGCGGGCGTCTGGAGCGTGGAGATCGCGGTCGCGGCCGATGCAGTGGCCAAGTACAGCTCGATCGCGCTCGACGAGTCGGGTGAGCCCAACATCAGCTACTTCGACGAGTCGGCCGGTGCCCTCGCGATCGCCTGGCGCGACGGCGGCGTCTGGATGAGCGAAACGATCGATGCCGCGGTAGGTCCCGTCGGCACCTGGACCTCGCTCGCCATCCGCGACGGGATCCGGTCGATCGGCTACCGCGACGAGACCCCTGGCGCGGAAGCGCTCAAGCTGGCCACCGGAACCGTCGGCAGCTGGACCATCGAAACCGTGGACGCGAACGGCTCGCCCGGGTTGTCGACCTCGCTGGCCCTCAACTCCTTCGGACGCCCGCGGGTCGCGTACGTCGACGGTGCCTCGGGCGAGACCCGCTTCGCTTCCAAGACCGACGGGGTGAGTTGGGAGATCGGCGTCGTCGACGACGGCAACACGATCGCGTCGGCCGCCCTGGCCCAGAGCGTCTCCGACGAGCCGTTCCTGAGCTACGGGTCGACGGCGTCGTCCCTCCGATTCGCGTCGATCAACTCGTGCAACGTGGTCGCGGCTCCCGAGTCCGGTCTCCCGGCGACGACCTCGCTTCTGCTGCATCCCAACCGGCCCAATCCGTTCTCCCCCGCGACGGTGATCTCCTTCACCGTGGGGCGCAAGGCGGAGACTCGGGTGCGCATCTATGACGCGTCGGGGCGTCTGGTGCTCGAGCCGTTCCGGTCGATGGCCGAGCCCGGCACCTATCACGTGGAATGGAGCGGACTGGGCAAGAACGGGCATCCGGTCGCTTCGGGGGTGTATCTCTACGAGGTGCAGAGCGGCGATCAGAAGAGGCAGGGCCGCATGGTTTTGTTGCGGTAGGTGTTCCGGCGCCTGGGCAGCGAGCTGATCGCGGAGCGCGTGTCCCTCAGACGGGTGGACACGCGCCCAGTGATCGGCTCTCGGGAACGTTGTCGGCGAGCCTTCGCCGGCAACGTTCCAGCCGGACCCAACCTCCAAAAAAACGACACCCCGGCGCCAGTCGAAACCGGTTGCCGGGGATGACGTCTGACTCGACCCGCCCACGAGGGACGGGCACGAGTCTTTACGAACTT
>JAGQRC010000859.1 GCA_020425835.1 Planctomycetota bacterium
AGGCGGTCGGCGCCGTTGAGCGGGCGGGGCGTGGGGACCGTGCCGTTGACGTGGACCACGGGGGTGGCGTGCTCGGGCTCGGCGAGCCACCCGCGGATGAGTTCGGGGGAGATGATCTCGGAGGTACAGAGGACAACGGCGCGCTCGCAGAGGTTGTGCAGTTCGCGGACGTTGCCGGGCCAGGAGTAGGAGACGAGCAGGTCCATCGCTTCGGGGGAGAATCGGACGGGGTTGCGCCCCTCTCGGATGCAGGTACGCTCGACGAATGCGGGGGCGAGCAGTCGGACATCGTCGCGGCGCTCGCGGAGCGGGGGGAGATGAAGGGGCAGGACGTTGAGGCGGTAGTAGAGGTCCTGACGGAACGAACCGCGGGAGACCTCGGAGGCGAGATCGCGGTTGGTTGTCGCGATGACGCGGACGTCGACGCCGATTGGTGTGGAGGAGCCGACGCGCTCGAAGGTGCGTTCCTGGAGGACGCGGAGGAGCTTGGCCTGGAGTGAGGGGCGGATCTCGGAGATCTCGTCGAGCAGGAGGGTGCCTTTGTGAGCGAGTTCGAAGCGGCCCTTGCGCGTGCGTTCGGCGCCGGTGAAGGCGCCTTTTTCGTGCCCGAAGAGTTCTGATTCGAGGAGAGTCTCGCTCATGGCTGCGCAATTGACGGCGAGGAAGGGCTCGTCGGCGCGGGGGGAGAGGTCGTGGATGGCGCGGGCGATGACTTCCTTGCCGGCGCCGGACTCGCCAGAGATGAGGACGGTGCCCTGCGAGCGGGCGATGGCGCGGATCTTTTCCTTGACGTGACGGATGGCGACGGACTGCCCGATGATTCGGTCGAGCCCGCGGGGGGAATCGGGATCGGGGGAGACGTGGTGCGATTCGCTCGCGGCGATGCGGAGCACGGCGTTTTCTTTCCGGAGCCTCGCGTGCTCGAGGGCGCGCTTGACGGAGACGACGAGTTCGTCGCCCTCGAAGGGCTTGGTGATGAAGTCGAAGGCGCCGAGCTTCATGGCTTCGACGGCGGTCTCGACGGTGCCGAAGGCGGTCATGAGGACGATGGGGAGGTCGTCGTCGAGTTCGCGGATTTTTGCGATGAGCTCGAGCCCGGTCATGCCGGGCATTTTGAGATCGGTGACCATCGCGTCGGGGCGGCGGGAGGCGATCATGTCGAGCGCGCCGGCTCCGGAAGAGGCGGCGATGACCGAGAAACCGGCCCGCTGCAGTGTGACCGCGACGGAATCGCGGAGCATCTCCTTGTCATCAACAACCAAGACGGTGCTCATTTATTTCTCCTGGGCGGATGGCCCGAGTTCGAGAGGGACGGGGAACAGCAGCTCGACGAGCGCGCCGGGGTGCTGGGGTGGTTTGCAGTTGGTGATCTGGATGCGTCCGGCGTGGGCGTCGAGGATGCGGTGGACGATGGCGAGCCCGAGCCCGGTGCCTGTGTCTCGGGTGGTGAAGAAGGGGTTGAAGAGGCGGTCGATTGCGTCGTCGGGGATGCCGGGGCCGGTGTCGCGGATGGTGAGGGCGAGCATGGGGATGCGCGTGCCGGAGGGGTCGAGGGCGCGGTGTTCGTGTGCGCCGAGGTCGAGGCGGCGGGGACGATCGGAGTCGGCCATCGCCTGGCAGGCGTTACGGATGACGTTGACGAGCGCCTGGTGGACGGCGGAGGGGTCGCAGAAGACGTGGAGGTCGGCGTCGATCTCCGCGGAGACGTCCGTTGTGGTCTGGTCGATGACATCGGCGCAGGCGGTGAGGGCCTGCTCGAAGAGCGATGCTGCTTCGACCTCTTCGCACCGGAGGTTGGTCTCACGGGCGAAAGTGAGTACATCGCCGACGACGGCGTCGAGGTGCTGGACGGCGCCGCGGATTTTGGCGGCGACGGTCTGCTCGCTCGGGCGATCGGTGAGGTCTTCCTCGAGCATGGTTGCGTAGAGGCGGATGGAGCCGAGGGGGTTGCGGACCTCGTGGGCGATGCCGGCTGCCATCTCGCCGAGTGAGGCGAGTTCGCGTGCGCGGCGGAGTTGGGCGCGGGTATCGGAGAGTTCGGAGTTGAGTCTGGCGACCTCGGAGCGGAGTGTTTCGTGGGTGGACTGGAGTCGCTCGGTGACGTCGTTGAACGAGCGCATGAGCTCGGCGAGTTCCGCGTGGGTCAGGGTCGCGCCGGCGGGCTGGGGTTCGAGCGCAGCGGGCATC
>JAGQRC010000860.1 GCA_020425835.1 Planctomycetota bacterium
CAAGGAGGCGGCCGGTTCGAAGATGACCGTCTCATTGGCGGAACGGATCGTCGAGTCGGTCAACGCGGTCCAGATTCCCGCCTGAAGCCGGCCTCCACCGGGGAGCGTTCGTCGGCCGAGGGCCACGGTTCCCCGGGGGGAGGATCGCCCTGACCGACGGCTTGCGCGATCGTGAAGTCGAGAAGCGTGCGGTGCCGTCGCTCCCACGAGTTCGCTCGAGCGAACTCCCGGCGGGCCGACTCGCTGCGCGCGGGCTCTTCGAGCACGCGTTTCAACCGGTCGACGAACTCGTCGTCGTCGGACACCCGCGTCAACTCGCTGGAGACGCCCCGGACCGAAGGCAGATCGGTCGTCACCACTCGCGCACCGCCGGCGAGGTACTCGTAGATCTTGATCGGGCTCATCGACGCCGTCAGCTTCGTACGCCGATGCGGCATGACGCACGCGTCCGCAGCGCGCACGACTCCCACGACGGTGGCGCGATCCCGACGCCCCAAGAAGACGACGTTCGGTCGCTCTCGGAGCGGAGCGAAGTGCCGCGGCCTCAGCAGCGGGCCACACAGAGCGATGGTCGCACCGGGCACTTCGTCCGCGATCCGCGACAGCACGGCGACGTCGACGCGGTCATCCATGTTCCCGACGTAGGCGATCCAGGGACGGCTTCGAGAGTCGAGTGACGCGGGGACCGTTCCCGGTCGAGCCCACTCTTCGGGGTCCACTCCGTTGGGAACGACGACGCGTGCTCCGCTCGGCGCGATCCGATCGAGCAACGACGCCGACACCGCGGCCACCGTGATCCGTCTCTGTCGGAGACGCTCGTAGGCCTGCTCGTAGCTCTCCCAGTAGCGCCGGTGTACGCACAGGCGCGCAGGCTCGCGCCCGCGAAGGCGGATCGCCGGCCAGGTCACACTGATGAGAGGAAGCGCTCCGGCAGGTGGGGAGACGAGTGGTCACACGCTCGGCAACTCAGATTGCAGTGGTCGGTGAGGCTGATCTCGCACGATCGCCTTCGGAGTCGTTTCATGCTCCCTCCGTCTCTCGGTGACGTGGAACGTCGGGAGGTGCACACCAGTCCGAGACTTCTCCGTGGTACCCGGATGTCCGTCGCTCATCTGCCTCGTGCCACCGATGACGAGATCGTGTCAGGGATGCGCCGGACCAGCGCCCGTCGGATTCCAGACCGAGATCTCGTCGATCGACTTTCGGCGGAGTTCGGGGACCTCGCACCCCTCGGCCGGGTAGCCGATCGGAAACAAGATGAACGGCCGCTCGTTCTTCGGGCGACCGAGGATCTCGGTGAGGAACCCCATGGGGCTCGGCGTGTGGGTCAGCGTCACGAGCCCCATGTGATGCAACGCCGCGATGAACATCCCTCCCGCGAGACCGACCGACTCCTTGACGTAGTAGTTCTTGCGAACGCTGCCATCCGGCTCGTATCCGTGGATCTCCTCGAACAGGACGACGATCCACGGAGCGACTTCGAGATAGGGCTTCTGCCAGGACGTTCCGAGCGGCGCCAACGCTTCGAGCCAAGCCTCGGGAAACCGACCTCCTTCGTAGTTCTTCCGCTCTTCCGCCTCGGCGGCCTCACGGATCCGCGCCTTGATCCCCGAGTCGCTGACGGCGACGAATCGCCACGGCTGGCGGTGAGCTCCGGATGGCGCTGTCGACGCCGTGAGCATGGCGAGCTCGATCAGGTCTCGGGGGACCGGCTCGTCCGAGAAGTAGCGCACGCTTCGTCGACGGTCGAGCTCGGCGTACAGCTCCCGAGCCCGGTCGCGCATCTCTCCTTCGGGGAATCGTCGGAAGTCGTAGGGGACGAACGGATAGCGCGGTGAGTCGGTATTGGGAGTTCTCGGGGCGTCCGCGGTCATGGCGTCTCGATTCTCGGTCTAACAGCCGTCTCGACAGTGACTTGTCATCGGGTGGAATCCGTCGCTCCTCGCGGGGATCCCGCGCGTCGGGAAGTGGGCGAGCCGCTGCGCGCTGGTTCTCGCGGTCGAGGTCCGGTGGAGATTCGCCGCGGGCGCGCCAAGTTATGGTCGAGACGACCCGAAAGGATAAACGGGGACCGGATTCCCTCCCAGCGTGTTCATGAATCGTCCCGGACTCCCGGCCGACACGATCCTCGGGTTGCGAACCGGCAGTTGACCGCGGTCCGCGACGAGGCAACATGAAGCCGAT
>JAGQRC010000861.1 GCA_020425835.1 Planctomycetota bacterium
GACCGGGTCTTCCTGTTGAAGCCGATCCTCCTGCGCTGAGCGTCTTCGAGGCGCGCCGGGACGCCGAAGGCTCGGGCTCGCGGCCGGAACGAGTTCTTCGACGAGCTGCTCGCGGAGTGACGGAATCGAGATGCGCATGGTGGAACTCCCTCCGCTCGACGAGCTGATCGCCCACGACCCGAGCGGCGCCGACCTCGAGCCCATCGGATCGTCGCGCGAGGGCCGACCGATCCTCGCCCTGCGACGGGGCACCGGTCCGCACCGGGTCAGCCTGATCGCGGGTTGCCACGCCGATGAGCCGATCGGGCCGCTCCTCCTCCGCCATTGGGCGTGCGCTCTCGATCGGCTCGAAGACGCCCATCCGCTCGTGCGCGCATTCCAGTGGTGGATCGTCCCCCACGCCAACCCCGACGGCGAGGCGCGCAACGCGGAGGCGTGTCGACGATCCGGAGACATCTACGACCTCGACGCAGTCGTGAGCCACCTCGTGCGCGAGCTTCCGGGGGAGGACCTCGAGTTCGGCTTTCCGCGATCGCCGGAGGATCGCGACGCGCGACCGGAGACCCGTGCGATCGCGGAATGGTGGCGCTGCGATCCGCGACCCTGGGTCCTCCACGCGTCGCTCCACGGCATGGCGCTCTCGAGCGGTCCCTGGTTCCTGATCGATGCGGCGTGGATCGACCGCACCGAGTTGCTGCGAGACCACCTCGGTCGGCGTGTGACCGCGATGGGCTACACCCCGCGCGACGTCGATCGCGGCGGCGAGAAGGGCTTCACCCGGATCGCCCCCGGGTTCACGACGCGGCCGAGCAGCGTCGCCATGCGAGAGCACTTCGAACAGCTCGGCGACCCGAAGACCGCCGCTCTCTTTCGACCGAGCTCCATGGAGACCATCCGCGCGATGACCCCCGATGCGCTCACGCTCGTGTCGGAGTGTCCACTGTTCCTGGCCGACGAGACGCCGGAGCTGCTCGCGCGCTGGGCGGAGGCGCGCGCGACCCGGACGCTCGACGCGGTCTTGGCGAACGCGGTGCGACCGATGTCGATCCGGGATCAGCTCGAGCTCGTCTGGATGTTCCTCGGCGAAGGGCTGCGCGCGGCGGTGGACGGGTGAAGTTCCCCCGTGAACACGAAGAGGTCGTGGACGCGCTGCGCGCCCTCGGCGATCCGAAGCTCGGCGCGGCGGTCCGCGAGGATCGCGGATCCACCCTCGCGTACGTCGGCGTCCGAGCCCCCGTCCTACGCAAGCGCGTGCGACAGGGCTTCACGTTCGATGACCGAACCGAGTCGGAACGACTCCGCGTCTGGGACGACCTCTGGCAGCACTCCCCCTACGGCGAGGTCCTGTTCGCGGCGCTCGAGGCGTACCGGGCGGAGATCCCGCGCGGCCTCCCCCGCAGTCTCTGGCCCGTCGTGAAGCGCTGGATCGGCCGTGTCGACAACTGGGCCCACGCCGACGACCTCGCTCGCATCTACTCCCACTTGCTCGAGACCTACCCGCAGCAGGTGCTCCCGTCGATCGAGCGATGGAATCGGTCCCGCGACGTGTGGAAGAGACGGATCTCCGTCGTCAGCCTGATCCACTACTCCGGGAAGAACGCCGTGTTCCTCCCGCCGGGCGCCGTGCTCCCCCTCGTCGCGAACTGCGTCGACGACGAGCGAGAGATCGTCCAGAAGGCGATCGGCTGGGTGCTCCGCGAAATGGACCGCGTGTATCCCGCGGATGTCGAGAGCTTCCTCGGCGAGCACGGCGCCCGACTGAGCGCCCCGGCGTTCGCACGCGCGATCGAGCGGCGCTCACCCGAGGCGCGAGCGCGATTGCGACGCCGCGCGAAACGGTGAAGCCTCGCCGACGCGCACGGACACTCCGCCCTCGACTCAGAGCGTCTTCATGTACTCCAGCCACTCATCCTGGACCGCTTTGAGGTTGAGCTTCCCGAACGAGTCCTGGTACGCCTTGTCGCGCGGGTGACCTTCGCGCAGGAGCTTGAAGTACTTCCGGCAGGTCTTGGGGCCGTCCTTCTTCATCGCCTTGCTGTGCAGCACGAAGTGCATGAAGCTCCACGCCTGGGCGTAGTTCCGCGCTGCCGCTTCCTCGCTCCCGACGAACTCCTCGTCGGGCTGACGGAAGAACTGGGAGAGCGGGAGGAAGCGCTTCTGCTCGATGAAGTACTGGATGGTC
>JAGQRC010000862.1 GCA_020425835.1 Planctomycetota bacterium
CAGCGCTTCTTCCCGGAACCCCCGGTACCCCGCCTCGAGGATCGCCGAAAGCGCATCACCGGAGACCTCGCTTCGCGCGAAGGACCTCGTGGATCGTCGCCGGAGGATCTCTCGACCGAGTTCGATCGGACCCATGGGATCGATCGCGTGACGGGAGAGCGGCGTGTTGCCGAGACTCGGCACGGAGACGCTTCCGCCCGAGGCCAGGGCGCGACGAGCCATGGGCAACGCGGTGGATCGCAGGCTCGCTGCCCGATGGCAGTCTGCGAAGGTCTCGCCGGGCTCTCCCGAACTCTCGTCGACCCGCCTCTCTTCCACATGCCTGTTCTCCACGAGCCACGGTGTGATCCCCGGCTCGGCACTCGACTCGAGGAGCGGGACGACGACCTGGACCTGCTCGAGATCCGGATCGAGGAAGAAGAGCGAGTTGAGCTCGTCGTCCTCGAAGCAGGAGATGGGCACCGGACGGAATCCCTCGAAGGGAGCGTAGAGCGCGAGGTTCCCGAGGATGTGACCCGTGTCGAGGAGAAGCCGGCGATAGGCACGCTCGTGGTAGCGCCACGTCGAGCGTTCATAGATCCCTGTCAGCACCAGCGCCGCTCGTGTCGAGATCGGGTCGAACGCGTCGAACGCGACGCTGGAGATCTCGGAGAGAAAGTCTCCATCGAACACGGGGATCAACTGGTGATTCGGGACGAAATAATCGTGGATCCCGTCGGGGATGTCCTCCAGGCCTCGAGTCACCAAGTAGACCTCGGCGGGATAGAGCCCACCGGCCGAGGGTGCCGCACGGAAGATGAGGTGCCCCCCTTGCCAGACTTGCCGAGCCGTCGCCCCGTACGTGAAGTAGAGGGTTCGCGAGAGCCGGCCCAGCCATGAGTCGAGATCGAGCGGATCCGATCGCTCATCCTCGACCTGTGGGAACAGCTCGACGGGCAAGTAGGGTATCAGGTCGATCGCCCGGTCGGACTGGTAGCTCTTGAACGGCATCGGTTGCCGCGAGAAATCGGCGGGAGGCAGGAGGTGGATCGAATCGGGCCGATACTTGGTGGCGCAGTGGTACCGCAACGCCGCCGAATGACTGGTCTCCACCCTCACCCCACTCCCGGCCGGCGAAGAGCCGATCCCGACGTCGAACTCACGTGGCTCGCGCGGATCGTCCCGTCTCGTCGAACGCCCTCGAGCCATCGGCGACGAGTGTCCCCGACCCGAAGGGCGCGCGGCCGCGCGGGGCAAGCATGCGACGGAACCCCGGCGACGTCAATCGCTCGCGCGGATGACGACCAGCGTGACGTCGTCGCGCTGAGGGCTTCCCGCGGTGTACTCGTTCACGGCGGCGAGAATGCCATCGGCGATGCGGTCGGCGCTGTCGTGCTGCTGGCAGAGATCGCAGAAGATCTCCGCGATTCGCTCCTTGCCGAGCATCTCCCCGACGGGATCGTGCACCTCCCAGACACCGTCGGTCATCGCCAGGAGGACATCCCCGGCGCCGAGGGGGGGCACTTCACCGATCGAGTAGGGAACACCGGGGAACAGTCCCAGCGGCATGCCGGTGGCGTCGAGCTGGTCGATCGACCGGTCCTCCGCCCGAAACACGCATGGTGCGTCGTGGCCCGCGCTGACGAAGCGCAGCGGGTCTCGCCGTGAGAGCGTGGAGACGAACATCGTCATGAATTGCTCGGTCTCCATGTCCTTCTCGAGCTGGTCGTTGAGCGCGCCCAGCACGTCGGACAGCGACGAGCTCGATCCACACATCGCTCGTAGACCGGCTCGAGCCGACACCATGTGGAGCGCCGCGCCGATCCCGTGACCGGAGACGTCACCGATGACCATGGTCATGCCCGAACCGTCGTCGTGCGGCAGGAAGTCGAAGTAGTCGCCTCCCGTCTCATCGCACGACTCGGTCCGCGACGCGATGTCGAGCCCCGCGATGTCGGGGGCCGTCGCCGGGTACAGCTTCATCTGGATGTCCCGAGCGATCTTGAGACTCTCCTGGTAGCGCTCCTTCTCCAAGGAGTCCTGGTAGAGCAACGCGTTCTCGATCGACGTCGCAGCCAGGCTGCAGATGGTCATGAGGACCTCTCGGTCCATCTCCGTGCACGAGGAGTTCACGAGATTGACTGCCCCCAGCACCCGCGACTTGGAGACCAGCGGAAGACAGAGATAGGAGTCGACGTGGACC
>JAGQRC010000863.1 GCA_020425835.1 Planctomycetota bacterium
GATCCTCAGCACCTCCGCTCGCAACCTGGCCGCACGCGCCGCGAAGCGGCGCGGTTGGGACGTGACGATCGCCCACTCCGTGGCGACCTTCGGGCTCGAGCTGCAACAGCACGACTGGGACAAGATCATCATCGATGCGCCGACGGGGATCCTCGGCTCGTCGTCACTGTCGCGAATCGTCGAACTCGTCGGTGACGGCGCGCGCCTCCACTTGAGCTACTGGAGCCTCTCCGGGGCGAACGCGGCGGCGCTCCGCGCCGAAACGAAGGTCGCGGACGTCACGCCGATCATCGAGCCGCAGACGATCTCCGAGTGGACCAGCCTGCCCCCGGGCACGTACCCCTACCCCGTCTGGTTCCCGCTCGATCCGGAGTTCGATCCTTGGGTCTTCAGCGGGAACGCTCTCGAAGTGGACCAGGGTGGATTGGCGCTCCTCGGGTTCACACCCGTTCCGACGATCGGCCAAGCGGCGACGATCATCGCCAATGACGGGTTCACCTTCGTCAACGGCTTCGACTACGACTCACACGACCCGATCCGGCTGATGCGAGTCCTCTTGAACCAGTTCGACGCGCTGGAGGACGCGACGCGCAAGAGCATCGTGCGCGGCGATTGCAACCGGGATGGCGCCCGGGACATCGCCGACCCGCTCTTCCTGCTCGCCTATCTGAACGGTGGCTGGGGTATCCCCGGCTGCAAGGACCAGTGCGACGCGAACGACGATGGCCGCCTCGACATCGCCGACGCGATCGCCCAGCTCAACAGCCTGTTCGCGCCCGACGCCACGCCACTTCCGGCACCGGGACCGAGCTGCGGCGAGGACCCGACGATGGACTTCCTGACCTGCTACTCCCCGAGCTGCATCTGAAGTGACGGGAGCCGAGGAGCATCCGCCGTCGAGGCGGTGGATGCTCCCTCGGCGGTTCATTTCCGCCGCAGCCGACGACAGCAGCGGGCGACTGGCTGAGCCACCCCTCGGAGACTCACGCTGGGGGCGATCACACACCTCGGAGTGAAGCACCCGCTGTCTCATCCCCAGAGCCTACCGAAGATCCGGATCAACGGGCCGACGAGCAACAGGAACACGTGCCAGTTCAGTCCCCAGACCACAGTGATGACGCTCCAGCGGGGATGAAGGAGGAGAGCGAGCAAGACACACAACACGCTGATCGCGAACAGCGGCAGGATCGCCAGTGCACCGGTGAACTCATCCGTTCGAGCGAACACCGGGACGATCGACCAAGTCCAGAACAGAACACCGGGTAGCCCGAGGCTCGCGCCAGCCAAGGAGTTCGACCACGCTTCGCCGGTGGATCCCGGCGGACGGTGAGAACACCGTGGAGGAAGAACAGCGTCGCGAAGAACGCAGCGAGACTCAGCGAGAGCCAGCAGAGGTGAGCGTCGACGTTGGTCACGATCGCTCCCTCGGCTCGGACGGCCACTCGCTTGCGTCCGGCGGACTCGGACACGGCTGCGGCTCGGTCCGCTCGAAGCGCGCCACCGATCGCATCGCCCCCGTGGGGTCCGCAGCCGAGAGCACTCCGTCTCGGTACTCGACGCGGCGACCGTCCGAGCTCACCCATGTCGCATCGACCTTGTCGATCGTCGAGTCTCCGGAGTAGAGCGGTTGTTGTTCGATCGTCAACCACTCCGGCGCGCTTCCGATGGTCGAGGTCGGGCTGTGGATGTGAGTGACGAGGCATCGGTTCGAGTCGAAGCGCCCACCCCCTTCGCCCTTGTACGACGTCCACCCGACGAGCGCGGTTGCCCAGGGCGGACGGCAGACGGCAGTGACGACCGTGTTCCAGTGGTTCCACTGGTCGTGCCTCAGGCTCTTGTAGACGAAGAGCCGACCATCGGGCGAAAGGTCGCAGTACCTGGGACGCAGTCGCGTGTGCAGCCAAGAGCCGGGCTCGATCTCGTCACACTCGAGATCCCAGCGAAGGAACTGGATCCAGCGCCGAGGGCTCCGCTTCAAGATGAGGGCGACCGGTCGCTCTCGAGCGAACAGAATCTCCAAGCGGGGAGTGTCCGGCGTCGGCGAATCCTGCATGAGGCGCGCCCTCCTCTCCTCGCTCGACGACCACCACGTCCTCGAACGGCCACTCTAACGCAAACCCGGCCCGACACGAGACTCGCTCGCGTCGGGCCGGGCAGCTTCACCGGAACTTCCGATCTA
>JAGQRC010000084.1 GCA_020425835.1 Planctomycetota bacterium
CATTCACAAGACGCTCGTGGTGGTCGAGAACGGGCAGGCCGTGATGGTGTTGCCGTGTTGCCTCGTCTCCCGGCATTGGAGTCATCGGCGGAGAGGCGAGATCGAGTCGCCCGCTCTTCAATCCTCTCGTTTCGCCTCGACCAGAACGCGTTCGATCCGACGATCGGGGACCAGCCAGATCAGGGCGACGACGACGTAGATTCCGCCGGAGATCCACTGACTCAGGAATGCGCACGGGATGGCGACGAGGTAGAGCAACGGCGAGATCGTGCCCTTGAAGTCGCGACCCAGTGCTCGTGCCAAGGCGGAGTCCGGTCCTTGGTCCCGAACGATCGCGCGTTGCAGGATCCAGTAGGCGGCTCCCGCGGCGAGAAGGACGACGCCGTAGAGTGCGGTGGGAACCTTCGCGAAGTCGTTCTCACCCATCCACCCCGTGACGAACGGGACCAGAGAGAGCCAGAACAGGAGATGGAGGTTGGCCCACATGATCCCGCTGCTCGAGCACTTCGCCGAGTGGAGGAGATGGTGATGGTTGTTCCAGTAGATCGCGAGGTAGAGGAAGCTGAGCACGTAGCTGATGAAGAGCGGAAGCAGTGGTCGGAGATCGGAGAATTGGTCGGCGTGCGCCGGGACCTTCAGCTCGAGCACCATGATCGTGATGATGATGGCGAGCACGCCATCGCTGAAGGCCTCGATGCGGTTCTTGTTCATGTCGCCCCTCGAACGCCAAACGTTCCCTGCCCGGACCTCAGAGAGCTGGCCGGGCGCACGCCGGATCGACCCGACAACACTCGGCGTGGTGCCCGCATCAGAAGAGTCCCCGCAACAGACTCAGTAGAGGCACGACCTACAGACTCCCCACGACTTCCACACCGTGGTCAAGTCGGACAGGTTGCCCTGGCTGTCGTAGCACCAGACGACTTGTTGGGCGTCCACATGCTCCCCGGCTCCGGAGCAGCCCGCGGTGTAGCCGACGATCGTCGTGTAGTCCACGACTTGCGGCGTCGCCGGCGGGTTGTAGCGCCATGCGTCGAACGAGTAGGCGGAGCCGACCGAGGTGTACACCGTGACTCCGCCAGTAGTATCGAACCTCATGGTGGTCTCAACCTGAGAGAAGCACCACGGGACCTGGCAGTCCGCGGACTCGGTCCACTCGGCCGAGTAGCCGGGAGGGGCGGTTGAGCAGCTCGGCAGGTTGATCGTTGCCGGCATGGTCTCTCCCGGACTGGGGTCCCACTTGCAGTCGCTAGCGAGGGCGATTCCGTACGACGCAGCAACGACGACGGCTGCGACGAGGAGCGAGCCGACTAGTCGAATCATGAGGTCACCTTTCTCCCAACGTCGATGGTTCATGGATGTACGATAGTCCGAATCCTCGGAAGCCAAGCTCCTCGGTTATGACTTCCAGTTTCCGCCTCTCTAGTTCGGCAATGTCCGTTCGTGCTCGAAACTGTGTCAGGTCGTAGACGCGCACACTGGAGTCCGAGTACTCGAGTCGATGGCTCTCGAGCGTTGACAAGTACGCGGAGAACGCAGCCGTGTCGCCCGTGGCGAACTCGCGGAAGTCCTCCAGATCCCGCTGTTCTTGCAGGTATCGATCCCGCTCCGCGTCGATCACTTCCTGCGCGAGGAATACTTCTTCTGCGAGCGCTCTCTCAGCCTCTGTGAGCTGGCGCGTCCGTCCCGACGAGTCGCGGAGCCAGAGCTGAAGCAGCCTTCCGTCCGCCGTCCTGTAGAAGAGTGTGTTGGGGTCGACAGCTGTGCGAATCTCTGCCGGCATCTGGTCGAGTGTCTGAACGCCGCTTCCCTCGGGTGCGCCAGCTGCTTGCGCTGAAATCGCCTGAGGGGCGCGATCGCGCAGGCACTCGATCGCCATCTCATGGCGTGCGAGATGGGCGTCGATGCGTTCCATGGAGTTCGTCGCAGCCATGGACGAGGTTAGAAGCTTGCTGACTTCGTCGTTCGACTCCGTCAGCCGCTGACTGAGCAACTCCAGTCGCTGTCCCAGTTCACGACACCGAAGCTCGGAACGGATTGCAAGTACCGTTGCAATCATGGTCGCGATCAGCAGGCCCAGGACGATCGTGATCGGGAACTTCGAATCTTGCGTCATATGAGATCTCCAGGGACGGCGACCGGTGGTTCCCGAAGTGTCCATGAAACATCGCCCATCGTTCTCGCAGGACGGAATCGTAGGCGCCGCCTCTCCTCCGATCAAGTGCCGACTGACGGCCCCTCAGTGGGGAACCGGCACTCGGAGGACACGGCCTCCCGGGACGTCTCGGAACTCGCGCGTGGCTCCGCCAGGGAATCGAACGGTGACGCGTTCGGCGCGGGTCGCGGGTCCCAGGCCGAAGACCGCGGTCAGGTTGGACTGAGAGGCGTAGCTTCCTCCCGACAGGATCACGCGCGACTGCGATCGTCCGCTCGCCTCGACATCGATGCGCGCGCCGATCCATCGCGGTCGCGGGGTGTCGGGCGCGACGACCAACCATCGCTCGCGGTCCCCTCCGTCGTAACGCAGGAGGAGCGGGGGCTCGTCGACGCGAGTGAACACGAGGTCCGGGTCGAGATCTCCGTCGAGATCCCCGACCGCGAGCCCCCGGAACGACCCGCGGACCTGCAGTCCCGGACCCGCTTCCGCACCGACATCGATGTAGGTCCCACCTCGATTCACGAGGAGCAGGATCCGCTGACGGAAGTGACCGCCGGGGAGCGTGTCGATCTGCGGGTAGATGTGGCCGTTCGCGATGACGAGGTCCGGAACCGCGTTCTGATCGAAGTCGATGCTCGCCGTGCCCCACGACAAGGGTGTGAAGGTGAGGAGCTTGAGCCCGGTCTTCGTCGAGTCGTCGAAGAAGAAGAGACCCCCCTCGCCGCGATAGAGGGTCGAGTAGTCGTCCGAGAAGTGAGTGACGAAGAGGTCGAGGATCCGATCGCCGTCGAGGTCGACGACCTCGACACCCATACCCGCTTGCGCGGCGCCGTCCTCGCTGAACGCCGCTCCGGAAGAGAGACCGACCTCGCGAAACCGTCCGTCGCCTTCGTTGCGATAGAGATAGTTGGGGTTCGAGTCGTTCGCGACGTAGAGGTCGAGATCGCCATCGTCATCGAGGTCCGCGGCCACCGGAACCAGCCCATAGCCGCGCGCTCGGTCGACGAGACCCGCATCGACGGTGGCATCCTCGAACGTGCCATCGCCGCGATTCCGATAGAAACGATCTTCCCCGCCTTCGAGCCCGAACGGCCCGACCATCACATCGAGTTTGTCCTCGTAGACCAGGGTCCGCTCCGCGGCGAGGACCTCTTCCTCGGTCGTTTCGACGTAGTTCGTCACGTACAGGTCGAGATCCCCGTCGTCGTCGGCATCGAACAGGGTCGCGCCGCCACCCCAACCGGGGTCGGCGACCCCTGCCGCGACACCGACCTCCTCGAAGGTCCCGTCACCCCGATTGTGGAACAAGAGATTGGGGCCGAAGCACGCGACGTAGAGATCGAGGTGGCCGTCGTCGTCGATGTCTCCCGCGGCGACCGCGCCGCCCCAAGCGCCCCCGCCTCCGAGTCCCGCGCGAATCGTCTCGTCGGCGAAGGTGCCATCTCCGCGATTGCGATAGTAGGCGAAGCGACCCTTGTCGACGATCGTTCGTCGGGGTGCGCCGGGTTCTCGATCGGCGAGTTGCCAGGCGTTGAGGACGAGGATGTCGTCCCGACCATCGCCGTCGAGATCGAGGAACGCGACGCCGCTCCCCGTCGACTCGAGGAGGTGGTCCTTGCTCGGCGATCCGCATCGGGTCACGAGGACGAGACCCGCCTCGGCCGTCACGTCCACGTAGCCGCGCTCGATGGTGCGGATGACCGCGGGGGTCACGGCGCTCTCGGGCGGTCCGGATGTCGTCGTCGTTCCGGCGGTCGGGGCGTGTCTCGCTTCGCAACCCGCGATCGCGAGGATCGCAAGGATGAGACTCGCGATCCCGCGCGAGGTCATCGGCCGGTGGCCGGGGCGATGCGCAGGAGCTCGGTTCGAATCTCCGCGATCTCGGTATCGCTCACCGCATCGGACTGCGCGAGCTTCGCGCAGCGCTTCGCGAGATCGAGCGCGCTCCGCTTCGCCTTCTTGTCGAGGATCACGTAGCCGCTGTCGTACGCAGCGTCGGGCCCGGAGTCGTCGGCGTGATGGTGGTGGCCTCCCTCGAGGAGGCGGTTGCGAATCGGCTCGACCGCCGCGCCGCCTTCGGTCGCGAACCCGGCGATCCGATCGGCGACCTCGCGCATCGCCGCGGCGTCCGCTCGCGCGCGCTCGAGCGCCGACAGCGCCATCCCGCGCTCCATCTCCACGATCGCGCGCACGACGGCGGACTCGATTCTCTTGTTGGCGAGGATCGAGTCGGCCAAGCTCGCGTAGACCGACGTCAGACCGTTCAACGCATCATCGTGCGCTCGGCTGCTGTCGGACCTCAGGACCGAGGCCGTCACCGGCACCGCCACCGCCGTTGCGAGCGCACAGGCCACCAGGGCTGTCATCAGGACGCGCATGCCGACCTCCTTCATCGGGTCGTGACCGGGTTCGTCTCCAAAAGGAACAAAAGTGTCCTCTTTTCCGATGGGGGATTCAAGCCGGTTGGTGGTGACCGGAGTGGCGAGAAAACGGAGCCGGAAGGGGAGCGACCGGAGTCAGGGAACGACGAACGTGGACTCCACGGCCCAGGCGGAGCCGGCGTGGGCGTCGTCGATCGCCTGGACGCTCCAGTAGTAGGTACCGGACGGGAACGCGCGCAGCACGCGTCGGAAGCTGTGACCTGCGTGACCGCGCACCGGGACACGTCGGAGACCGCTCTCCGGATCGGAGAGACCGATGACTCGGTCGAACGCCCCCGGTGTCGTGCCGACCCGGATCTCGTAGGTCGGGTACGGCGTGACATCGTCGATGCCGGGTCCCCACGCGAGCGTGACCGCGCTCGGGGTGACCGTTGCGGTCAACCCGCTCGGCGGTGATGGAGGTGAGTTGGGGAGACCGTCGTAGGTTCGATAGACCGTAGCGGCGGACTCCGCTGGCGTCTCCGAGATGCGACCGACATGGAGCATCTCGGCGTCGCCGTCGCCATCGAAGTCACCCCAGTCGACGGCGCAGTCGAACATCTCCGTCGGCAGGATTGCCTCCTCGAACAGACTTCCGCCGAAGTTCCGCCACAACCGACCGATCGGCACGTACGGCGGAACGGCCGTCGCGCTACCCGAGCCGATCAGGTCGAGCCGCCCGTTGTTGTCGAAGTCACCCCACGAGAAGCTGCCGCGGCAGAAGGGCGAGAACAGCGCCTGGAACAGCGCATAGTTGCCCGCGTAGTTGCGATAGACGCGAGCCAGGAGCCCGGCGTCGGAGGTGCCCGAGATCACCAGATCGAGGTCGGCATCGTTGTCGCAGTTCCCGAAGGCGACCGCCGCGTCGACGACCGGCTCGAACGTCGACCCCGGCGAGAAGGTCCCTGTTCCATCGTTCACCCAGAGTCGAGCGTGGGTTCCGCCGCCCTGGATCGCACCACAGAGCAAGAGGTCATCGTCGCCGTCGTTGTCGAAGTCGGCGGACTCGAGATCGCAGCGCACGAGATCGGGGAATGGCCAGCCGATGGGGGTGAACGTTCCGTTGCCGTCGTTGCGATACAGTTGCGATGGGCCGACCCCGCCAACGGTGCTCGAGCTCGCCGCGACATCCAGATCGCCGTCGCCGTCGAGGTCGAGGAGGGTGAGGTCATCCGCGCCCGCGTGGATCGCCGTCGCCGTTGTCGTGAACGTGCCGTCGACGCTGCGCGACACCAGCTCTCCCGAACCCGAGACGAGCACATCGATCCGGCCGTCGAAGTCGAAGTCCGCGAATTCCAACGCGCGGGTTCCCGGCGCCGCGAGGGCGATCGTCACGGGGTCGAAGCCGGCGTCGCCGAGGTTTCGGTAGACGGTGAGCTGGGCGGAGTCGCCCCCGACCAGTGCATCGAGGTCGCCGTCGGCATCGATGTCGATCCACTTCGCGCCCCCCGGCTGGACGCTTCCCGCGCCGGGGAAGATGGTCGGGTAGGCGAAGAGAACCGGATCGGCGTAGAACGGGAAGGCGCCGCTGGCGAGCGACACGTGACGCGCGAACGCGGGAGCGGTCGGAAGGAACGCGCCGAGCGAAGGGTCGAGTCCATCGCCCCACGCATTGACGCGCCCACTCAGCGCACCGACGAGTTCCCACGACAGGTCGAGGGGACGCTGCTCCGTATCGAGCCGAACCTCGGAGCTCCAGTCGAGTGACACGCCCGGCCGGTCGTCGAAGCGGATCTCGAACTCGGGTCGCACGGACAACCTCAACGTGCCGGTGTGCGCGAGATCGACCGACGTCGCCTTCGGGCTCCAGGCGTCCGGGTCGCTCCCGACCGCGCTCCAACCCTGCGACGATGAGACCATCACCCCGACCGTGACGGAGTCCGCGAGTGTCGCCCCGGTGGTGATCGTCGTCGACTCGGCGAGGTCCGCGGTCACCTCTGCGACGAGTTGGAGTCGAGTCATCGCGACGAGGGGAACCGCGCCGATCATCTGGACGCAGCGCTTCTCGAACACCGGGCCGATCGGAAACCGTTCGTGGAGGACGACGAACTCCGGACTCTCGACGTCGAGCCGGAGATCGAGCGCGACATCGCTCCGCAATCGCACGACGCCTTCGGTGATCGCGCGTCCCTCGATCCGGAGGTCGAGCTCGAGATCGGCGTCGAAGGAGAGCGAGCCTTCGGGGATCGTCACCGTCGCGGCGTCACCGAACGCGAGTCCCGCGAGGTCGACGACCAGCGCCTCACCGACGACATCGATCGGCGCGGCGGGAGTCGATCCCGCGGTGATGGAGCACGATGAGTGGAGCTCACCCTGCACCAGCGCGTCGACGAGAGCGGCGGGGCTCGTCCGAGTGGTGATCCGGTCACCGGCGATCGACAGCGAGTCGACGCGTCGCAGATAGCCGGCGCCCTCGGCGCTGGTGACGATGGTCCCGATCTCGATCGACGGACCGGCCGTGGCATCGAGATCGCGGAAGATGTACTCGTCGCCCGAGACGGACTCGAGGACGAGGTCCGGTTCGTCGTCGATGTTGAGGACGAGCGCATCCACGATCGGGTCGAGCGGGGGAGCCACCGCGATCGATGAGCCCGAGCGATGGCAGCCCTCGCCGATGACCAGGACGAGTCCGAGGAGGGGAGCGTGAACGCGCAGGCTTCGGCCCATGCCAACCCCTTTTCACGAGAAGCGCCCTCGGCCGCCGACGCGTGCTGCGAGGGGGACCCATCGTACCGCTGCGGTGGCGAAGCGCTATCGCGACGATCGGTTGGACGCTCCGCGGCGAGGCGCGACGGGGCTCGGCCCCACACGAGCCGATGGAGTTCGTCGCGTGTTTTCAGGAGCGGGCGGCGCGACGCGTTGGGGCGTTCGACTCGGTGCGCGTCTCCACTGCGGTTGTCGCTCGGCGGATCCGTCCGGCGTCGCGCCCCGGGGGCTCGCCGAAGAGACGGCGGTACTCGCGGGTGAACTGCGACGCGCTGCTGTAGCCGACGGTCTGGCCGACTTCGGAGACGTCGGCCTCGCCGGCGACCAGGAGGCGTCGAGCCTCCATCAGCCGAAGGCGCTTGTGGTACTCGAGCGGGCTCATCGCCGTGATCGCCCGGAAATGACGATTGAGCGATGAGATGCTCATGGACGTCACCTTGGCGAGCGTTTCGGCGCTGTAGGTCTCGGCGTAGTTCTCGCGCAACCAGACCGCCGCGCGGCTGATCTGTGAGAGTCGGCTCTCCGACCGAGCGAGCTCTCGCAGGGTCGTCGCCGACGGCCCCGTGAGCAGCCGGTACAGGATCTCACGCTCGAACAGAGGGGCGAGCTCCGCGATGTCCTGTGGGCGGTCGAGCAGACGGGCGAGGCGCAATGCGGCATCGAGGAGATCCGGGTCCGCCCGCTGAACGCGCAACCCGCTCTCGGTGGTCGCTCCGCCGTCCGGCGAGCGCTCTTCGTCGAGAATCACCGAGGCCAACGCCAGTCGATCCCACCGAAGTCTCAGCGCCAGATAGGGGGCGGACGGCGATGCCTCGAGGATCGTGCCGACCACGGGAAGGTCGACACTGATGAGGATGGCATCGCCCGGGGTGTACTCGAGGGTCTCGCTGCCGATGAACCCGCGCTTCCGTCCCGCGACCACGATGCACAGCATCGGGTCGTAGACGTTGGGCGTCGGCGTCGAGGGCTCATCCGCTCGGAAGAAGCCGAGCCCCGGGATCACGGACTCTTGCAGACCGGTGGTGGCGGTCGTGTGCCTCAGGAGGATCTCGCGAAGCCCGCGGAGGGCGTCCATGTGTCATCCCCTCGATGGGATCCGCTCGGTGAGCGGATCGGGCAGAACCTTGGGCGCTTCGGATCTACTTCGAATCGTCGTCATGGACTAGTGTGCTGACACAGAAGTTCGCAGGCGAAACGCCGGGCCTCGACGACTCTGGCTTTGTTGCAGCTCCTCGAAGGAGTTACCAGCTCATACTTCGAGTTTCGGGTGTGCTGGGCGCAGGAAGCTCGGGCTCTCGGCCGGCGTTTCTCGACGGACCTGCCCCGCGGCCCGTCCGGTGCCGCCCATTCTACTTCGACCGCAAGGAGCATCCGCGTGCAACTCGACGGCAACACCATCCTGATCACCGGCGGCGGCAGCGGCATCGGTCGCGGACTCGCCGAGGCCTTCGTTCGTCTCGGCAACCGCGTCGTGATCACCGGGCGTCACCGCGGGAAGCTGGAGGAGACCGTGGCCGCTCATCCCGGCATCGAGGCGATGGTCCTCGACGTCACGGATCCTACGGCGATCCGTCGGTTCGCCGACGAAGTGACCGAGCGCTATCCGTCGCTCGATGGTTTGATCAACAATGCCGGCATCATGCGCGGGGAGGACGTCACGCGCGGCGCAGTGGATGACGCGGAGGTGACGGTCACGACCAACCTCCTCGGTCCGATCCGTCTGACCGCCGCGCTCCTGCCGCATCTCTTGGCGCGACCTCGCGCCACGGTCATCAACGTCTCTTCGGGGCTCGCCTTCGTCCCGATGGCCGCCACGCCGACCTACTGCGCGACGAAGGCGGGACTGCACGCGTACAGCGTCGCGCTGCGCGAGCAACTCGCGGGGACCTCCGTCGAAGTCATCGAGATCGTGCCGCCCTACGTGCAGACCCAGCTGACCGGAGACCACCATGCGAGCGATCCCCGGGCGATGCCGCTCGCGGACTACATCGCCGAGACCATGGCGATCCTGCGCGACGAGCCGAACGCGTCGGAGGTCATCATCGATCGAGTCGCCGGCCTTCGGCATGCCGAAGCGCGCGGCACGTTCGAGGAGTCGCTCCGCTTCCTCACGGATCTCGGTCGGGAACGGAGCTGGGATCAGACCTCCTGAGGCGAACACCGTCGCCATCGCGCTCACGGGCAACCCGACGTGGTGCACGACAGTGGGTCGGGCGGCGAGGGGCCGCAGTCGGGGAATGGCGGCGGCAGCGCGCTGCCGCCGAAGATCGCCCCGAGGATCAGGATCGCGTCCG
>JAGQRC010000864.1 GCA_020425835.1 Planctomycetota bacterium
GCTACGGCTGTGTCTACTTCGTCGAGGAGATGCTGCAGCACATCGGCGAGAGCCTGAAGGACAAGACCTGCGTCGTGTCGGGGTCCGGCAACGTCGCACAGTACACGGTCGAGAAGCTCCTGCAGCTCGGCGGGCGCGTGGTGACGCTCTCCGACTCCGACGGCTTCATCCACGATCCCGAGGGCATCGACGAGTCGAAGCTCGCCTGGGTGATCGATCTGAAAACGCGGCGACGGGGGCGGATGCACGAGTACGCGGAGAAGTTCGGTTGCGACTACTACCCCGACCAGCGCCCGTGGGGGGTGCCGTGCGACATCGCGTTCCCGTCCGCCACGGAGAACGAGCTCGATGTCGAAGACGCCAAGACGCTCGTGAAGAACGGTGTTCGAGCGATCGGCGAGGGGGCCAACATGCCGAGCACGCGCGACGCGATGCACTACTTCGTGCAGAACGGCGTCTTGTTCGGGCCCTCGAAGGCCGCCAACGCCGGCGGCGTTGCGGTGTCCGGTCTGGAGCAGAGCCAGAACGCGCTGCGTCTCTCCTGGAGCCGGGATGAAGTCGAGGAACGCCTCCGGGGCATCATGCAGAAGATTCATCGCCAGTGCGTCGAGCACGGGACTTTCGACGGCGGCAACAAGGTCAACTACGTCAACGGAGCCAACATCGCCGGTTTCAAGAAGGTCGCCGACGCGATGCTCTCCTACGGAGTCGTGTAGCCCGATCTCGCCGACCCGAACGAAGCGAGCCCAGACCCGCTGGTTTCGCAGCAAGGTCTGGGCTCGTTCCGTTCCGTGACGACGACCTCTTGGAAGAGCCAGCTGTCACCCGGGCTCCCGGGCCCGCTCGATGTGCAAGCCTCCGATCAGAGGATGCCTTTGAGCTTCGACTCGACGGCCGGCTTCGCGGCCGCTCCGATGATCTGATCGACGCGCTCACCATCCTTGAAGAACATCAGCGTCGGGACACCGGTGATCCCGAACTTGATCGCGGTCGCGCGGGCGACATCGATGTCGACCTTGCCGACCTTCAACCCTCGATCCGCGTACTCTTCGGCCAGCGTCTCCATCATCGGAGCGATCGCCTTGCAGGGGCCGCACCAGGTGGCGTAGAAGTCCAGAAGCACCGGGGCTCCGGAGTCGACGACCTCGGCCTGGAAGTTGTCGTCGGTGATTTCGAGCGTTGCCATGCGTTGTGCCTCCTCCGGCGATGCCGGGCTGCAGATCAGGTAGGAGAAGAGATTTCCAGTTGGGTCGACCGCCGGGCGCTTTCCCCATGCTCATCAGCCGCGCGCCGTTCGGAACCGGTGTGGGCCTTCGGGCCACGAGGTCTCGAGGCCGGTCGCAACGCCGATGGACGCGAATGTTAGGGAGCCCGGAGCACGATTTCAACTTGCCCGTCCTCGGTGCGGCGCGCCGCCGCGAGGACGGTCCCGCCGAGCAACTCTCGGCGACGACGGGGGCTCGGATGCGATTTCTCGCCGATCGTTACGGCGGCCGCCGACTCGCGGTGGGTGCCGTGATAGAACGCACGCTCGAGACGAGAGTTGGAGCGGCTCCGCGCGTTGGCCGTCCTCGGCGCGTCACGGCGTGACGAGTGGACCCGCGTCGAGCGCGCCTCGGCACTCGTGAGGAGCCCCGGGGGCGGGCGAAGGATGGGAGGACGGCCGATGGACGTCGAGACGTGCACGCGTACGCGTTGGATCGGACCCTGGAGAGTCGATGCCGTCGAGGCGGGTGGGCTCTCGCTGGACGGTGGCTCGATGTTCGGGTCGGTGCCTCGGGGGCTCTGGCAGAAGCGGATCGCTCCGGATGCGGAGCACCGGATCCCCCTTGCCATGCGCCTTCTCCTGCTGCGGCACCGGATCGAGGATCGCGTGGTGTTGATCGACACCGGGATCGGGGACAAGTTCGACGCCACGTTCGCCGAGCGTTTCGCCGTGAAGGCGCCCGACGGGGAATCGGACGGGACCCTTCCTCTCGAGGTGGCGCTCGGGGAACTCGGCGTTTCCCTGGGCGAGGTCACCGACGTCGTGCTGACGCACCTGCACTTCGACCACGGAGGAGGGGTGAGTCGCCGAGCCGCAACCGGTGAGGTCTTGCCGACGTTTCCGACCGCGACGCACTACCTGCAACGCTCCAACCTCGAGACCGCAGAGCGGCCGAACTCACGCGAGCGGGC
>JAGQRC010000865.1 GCA_020425835.1 Planctomycetota bacterium
CCTCGGTTCGCCGAGTGGCGACGGCGCGGACTGACGGTCGACGTCTTCGGAGGCGACACGATCGACGAGTTGCGCGACACCGTGAGGGCGCTCGGACGGCTCACCGGTGCGGTGGATCGCGCGGACACGTTCGCCCACGAGCTCGACCAGCGACTGGCGCGGACTCCCGTCGGCGAACCCGTGTCGTGTGCGTTCGTCGTCGGGCACGCACCACTGTTCGTCGCGGGGCGCGCCTCGTTCGTCCAGCCGCTCCTCGAGGCGGCGGGTTTTCGGAACGTGTTCGATGGCGACGAGCGGGCCTGGTTCAAGATCGAGGCCGAGGAGTTGGTGCAAAGAGAGCCAGTTGTGATTGTCGATACCACACTGGATGCCCATCTCGTCGACCCGACCTCCGCCGCGCCGTGGGCCGCTCTTGCGCCCCACCTCGAAGCGGTGCGCGCCGGCCGGGTCCGACCGTTCCCTCCGATTCGGCCGGGCGTCGATGTCCCGGTGTGGATCGATCGGCTCTGTGAGATCCGGGCGGCGACCCGGGGGGAGGCAACTCCTCGGTGACCTGATAAACTACGTCCCAGTGGGGAGATCCAGAGGGAGCCGATGACGACTTCGCACTGGCATTCGCTCGAGCCCGAGGCCCAACGACGCCTCCAGCTCGCCAAGCTGAGGTCGTTCCTCCGGGATCAGGTCGTTCCCTATCACCCGTTCTATCGAGAGCTGTTCGCGAACCAGGGCATCGATCCCGCGGCGTTCGGATCGCTCGCCGACTTCGCGCGGGTGCCGCTCAGTCACAAGGGTGACGTCGCGCCGACCGACGACGATCCTCAGCGTCCGCGCCACTTCGTGCTCCAGCCGACTCCGGAGTCGCTGCGCGCGCATCTTCCGCTCGGCCGGAAGCTCGAGCTCCTGTGGAGCAAGTGGCGGCACGGCGCGGCGCACGTCAAGCAGCAGATCGGCGCCGAGTATCGACCGGTCCAGGCCTTCTTCACGACCGGCCGCACGGCTTTGCCGACCTCGTTCTTCCTCAGCGGCTACGACATGGAGCTGCTCCGACTCGTCGGCCGACGGATCGCCGAAGTCGCGACGGTCGATCCGGCGGAGGACCGCATCCTCTCGGTGTTTCCCTACGCGCCGCATCTCGCGTTCTGGCAGGTCCAGGAGGTGGGCATCGGGAGCGGCACGTTCATCCTGCAGACCGGCGGCGGCAAAGTGATGGGGACGCCCGCGATCCTGCGCGCGCTCTCGAAGGTGCGACCGTCGATCGTCGCGGGGATACCGGGCTACGTCTACCACATGTTCCGCGAGGGGGCGGAGCAGGGCATCGATCTCTCGTGTGTGCGACGAGTCTTCCTCGGTGGAGATCGCGTCGCGCCGGGATACCGGGCGAAGTTGATCGATTTGCTGAAGGAGAGCGGCGCGTCCGACCCGAAGGTGTTGAGCGTCTACGGTTTCACGGAGAGCCGGAAGTGTTGGAGCGAGTGTCCGGGCGGCGAGGAGTTCGGGTTCCACACCTATCCCGATCTCGATCTGTTCGAGGTGATCGATCCGGACACCGGCGAGGTCCTGCCCGACGGCGAGACCGGGGAGCTGGTCTACACGCCCCTCGATGGGCGGGCGTCGATCGTGCTGCGATACCGGACCGGCGACATCTGTGAGGGCGGGATCACCCGGGAACGATGTCCGGGGTGCGGTCGCACCGTCCCCCGGTTCTCGTCGAATCTCAGTCGCCAGTCCAACCAGAAGGACTTCGAGCTCACCAAGATCAAGGGGGCGCTCGTCAATCTGAACGCGCTGGGCGATCTGCTCAACGGCGAGTCGACGATCGAAGAGTGGCAGATCATCATCCGCAAGCGGAACGACGATCCGTTCGACACGGACGAGATGGTCGTCGTCGTCGCGATGCGCAACGAGGTCGATCTCGAGCCGGACGAGGTGCAGACCATCGTCGCCGCGTTGCAGCGCAAGGTCGAAGCCGGCTGCGAGATCCGCCCGGCGGTCGAAGTGGTGTCGCGCGCGGATCTCCTCGAGCGTCTCGGCATGGAGACGCAGCTGAAGGAGCTTCGCGTCGTCGACCTGCGCCACAACGCGGGTGGGCCTCGCGAGTCCGAAGTGGTCAAGGCAGACAGTCAGTCGGGCGCCTGATCGAGCGCCCGCGGGAAGTTCGAGGGTTCGATGGCGCTGT
>JAGQRC010000866.1 GCA_020425835.1 Planctomycetota bacterium
GGGCCGGGCTCGGCTGCAGCCGAGCCCGGCCCGATCGCGCGGTCGGAGCGATCGATCAGAGCAGATCGCCGTCGAAATTCTCGAGGTTCGTCTTGACCTTCGCCATGAACTGATCGGCGTAGGCGCCGTCGACGAGCCGATGGTCGTAGCCGAGGCACAAGTAGGCCATGTCTCGAATCGCGATCGAGTCGCCGTTGACGACCACGGGCCGTCGCTGGATTCCGCCGATTCCGAGGATCGCGACCTGGGGCTGGCTGATGATCGGAATGCCGAACAGCCCGCCGTACTGTCCGGGGTTGGTGATGGTGAACGTGCCGCCCGTCACCTCGTCCGGTACCAGCTGTTTGGAGCGGGCGCGGCTCGCAAGGTCAGTGGTCCGGCGCTGGATTCCGACAAGGTTCAGCTCATCCGCGTTGCGGATCACCGGGACGATCAGCCCGCCCTCGAGCGCGACGGCGATGCCCATGTTCACCGAGCGGTGAACGAGGATCTCGTTCCCATCGAGAGAGGCGTTCACCCACGGGAACTCGCGGATGGCATCCGTCACCGCCTTGATGAAGAACGGCATGAACGTGAGCTTCGTGCCGTGTCGCTCCTCGAAACTCTTCTTGTGGCGCTGACGGATCCCGACGATCTTCGTCATGTCCGCCTCGAAGACCGAGTGCACGTGGGCCGACGTCCGGCGCGACTCGATCATGTGCTCAGCGATCTTCCGCCGCATGGTCGACAGTGGCTCGACGATGACGTTGTTGCGCGGCAGATTGAGCTGCGGAAGTGCCTCGTGATGCGCGGCGGCCGACTTGGGCGCTGGAGCTTGGGGCGAAGCTGGTGCCGCGCCGGGAGCCGGCGCCGATCCGCGGTTCTCGACGAACGAGAGGATGTCGGTCTTGGTGACACGACCATCGACGCCGGAGCCGGGGATGACGGACAGATCGTCGATGCCGTTCTCGCGTGCGATGCGTCGGACGAGCGGTGAAGATCGGACCTTCTTCGTGCCACTCGTTGCAGTCGTCGACCGACTGACCTGGGTCGACGATCCCGCGGTGGCTTGTGCGGCCGTCGGCGCAGCCTCGGGAGCCGGGGCTGCGGCTTTCGGCTCGGGCTCCGCTTTCTTCTCCTCGACCGGCTTCGGGGCGGGGGCATCGCCCGCATCGCCGAAATAGCCGACGACGCTGTTGACCTCGACCGTCGTGCCCTCGTCGACGAGGATTTCCGTCAACACGCCATCAGCGGGGGCCGGGACTTCGGCGTCCACTTTGTCGGTCGAGATCTCGAAGAGCGGCTCGTCGCGCTTGACGTGGTCCCCGGGCTTCTTGAACCAACGGGTGAGGGTCCCTTCGGCGATGGACTCGCCCATCTGAGGCATGCGGATTTCGGTCGGCATGTTGGCTGACTCCTGTGGTCACTGCGGAAGGTCGGTCGCGAGGGGCCAGTCGGGCCGCGAGCGATCCGGCGAGCATAGCAAAACCTGGACGGTCGGTAAAAGCCACCCGCGCTGCCCGGTCGCCCGAGACCCGCGCGGAAGCACTCCTACTCGAGGCACGAGTTCGTGATCGGGCCGGGAAGTCGGAGCCCTCGGGCCGGAGACGGTTCGAAGGTCTACTCCGCGATCAGTACCTGTGGAGGTCTTCGACGGCTGTCGCGATTTTCTCCACCGAAGGGAGGGAGGCGTCTTCGAGGGCCCCGGCGTACGGAATCGGAACATCCAGAGCGCCGAGTCGACGGATCGGCGCGTCGAGATGGTCGAACGCAGACTCCGCGATCCGGGCGGCGAGCTCCCCCCCGGCACCACCGGTCACGTTGTCTTCGTGCAAGATCAGTATTCGATTGGTCTTGCGAGCGGTGGCCAGAAGTGCCTCCTCATCGAGCGGCGCGAGAGACCGCAAATCGAGCACGTCGACCTCGATTCCCGAACGTCGCGATACGACGTCCGCAGCCGACACGGCTCGGTGGACCATCGCCCCGTAGGTCACGATCGACAGATCCGCGCCTTCCCGACGGACCTTCGCCCGACCCGGGCGGAGCGGGCTGGCCGACTCGTCCAACTCTTCTTTCGCGGTTCGGTAGAGCGACTTCTGCTCGAAGAAGAGCACCGGGTCCGGGTCCGCGATCGCGCCGCGAATCATCCGGTGCGCGTCGGTCGGGGTCGACGGGAAGACCATCTTGAGACCCGG
>JAGQRC010000867.1 GCA_020425835.1 Planctomycetota bacterium
TTGCCGACGGCGGGGCAGTTGTCACAGACGTCGCCGATGCCATCGCCGTCGGCGTCTTCCTGTCCCGGATTGGCGATGGTCGGGCAGTTGTCACAGTCGTCGCCGATCCCGTCCCCGTCGAGGTCTTCTTGCAGCGGATTGAAGACAGTCGGACAGTTGTCGATGGTGTCGTCGACCCCATCGCCGTCAGTGTCGACCATGAAGGCAGCCAGTGGCACCGGTATCGGCCCCGCCTCGAGGGCGCTGCGGGAGGTCATCCCGAACAGTCCGAAGATCAGGACCAGAACTCCGATGCTGAGCGACGGGACAGAGCGCCTCATGCCATCTCCAAACTGACACCGACTCGTACGCGGTGCGACTACGACTCGCTGAATGTCGACTCGAGGGCAGCCCTTGGCCCTCGTTTCGTCGAGTTGCATGGGTCGGAGAGACGCCGCCCCCTGGAGGGAGCGAGCGCACCAACACCGGCCAGCGTCGGGATGCGATCCTCCGAGAGGATCGCGCTCCGAACGATGTTCCCGGAGGATGGCTGGATGGTTCCCTGAGCTCTCAGACCCAACCGGTGAACGAATTCACCGGAATGCCGCCCGACTCGCGCAAGCTCTGCGAGCCGAAGGCAATGCACACAATCACCCTACAGGATAGTGGTCGGGCGATGGGGATCAATATCCACGTGGACGCAACCGCGAACTCGGCCCGTACCCCGTTGCCGGACAAGGGTGTACGGCGGAGCCAGTCGGGGGCGCCGCGACCGGGACGAGGCTCGGGAGAACCCGGCCGGCGTCCCCCCTCCGCGCGAGTCCGGCGGCCGCGATCCGCCCTGTCCTCTCGACTCAATCGACGGTGAGATAGAGACTTCCGGTGAAGTCGTGCACCTCGAGCCGGATCAACCAATCGCCGGGCACCCCGACCTCGCTCACATCGATCTCGGTGAACTCATCGTCGCAGTCGCAGTAGTGGCCGTCGTCGTAGTAGTAGTAATCGTGGTAGGTCTCGTCGAAGATCTCGAATCCGTCGTGATCGTAGATCCGGACCCGGGCCCATCCCTCCGCGAAGTGACGCACGCGGAACGTCACACGGGCCTGATCGAGGGTCGTGGTCCAGCCGTACCAGTCTTCGTCGTACTCGTTGTAGAGTTCCTGGCTGAGCACGAACTCGGTCGGTGTTTCGACCAGGGTCGTATCGCGGGTCCGGTGGCAGGCCGATAGCCCTCCCAGCACAATCAGGAGGACTCCCGCCACCCCTCTCGACAGTCGACGCGAGTCTCGGGTGGCAGGAATGGGGGATTCGAACGTCTGGGCGTGAGTGTTCATGAGGTCCTCCTCGCCGATCGGACCATGGATTCTACTCGTTCCGGCTCCCCCGCCGAACCCCTGGATCGAGCCCATCACGTCCGGCGGCGTCGTTCCAGCCCTTCGGCGCTGCACGCAGCGGACCGAGAGACGTGGCTCGGAGACTCCGGAGGCGGGGGAAGGTGCGAGAGAGACGCCGGGCCGACGTGCCGACCTCTCGAGTTCGAAGAGACGCTGAACAGCGTCTCGGGGCGGTCGGAGTGCGAAGACGAGGACCTCGCGAACCGCAGAAGGAGTCTGGAATGTGCAGGAACATCAAACGGCTGTTCAACTTCGATCCGCCGGCGAGCGATGAGGAGGTCCGCGACGCCGCGCTCCAGTTCGTGCGCAAGTTGAGCGGTACGACGAGGCCCTCGGAGGCGAATCGAGAAGTGTTCGACCGGGCGGTCGAGGAAACGGCGCGCGCCGCTCGACGGCTTCTCGATGGTCTCGTCACGACCTCCCCACCTCGGGACCGGGAGATCGAGGCCGAAAGAGCCCGCGCTCGCTCCGCGAAGCGCTTCGGGCGGTGATCCGGCCGTCGATCAGATCGGAGAGCTACTCGTCGAGGCGGTCGCGGATGTCTCGAACCGGATCACTCCGGAGGAGTCGCAGTAGAAGTGCCGGTCGCCGGTGTGCCCCGGCATGGTCGGCTCCGCGGTGCAGTTCCAGTCCGAGGCGGTCGCCGTGAAGACGAAGTCGTATCCCGACCGTTGACCAGCGGCGAGGACGTTGTCGATGTAACCCAGCGAGTACAGGGTTGGCAGGTCTGGGGCGTAGGAGCCGTATCGAGAACGGTACTGCTCCGACACCGAAGAGATCACGCGCAGGCTCGAGATG
>JAGQRC010000868.1 GCA_020425835.1 Planctomycetota bacterium
GAGGAACGCGGCGACCGCCTTCGAGGATGCGCGGAGCGCCTGGCGCAACTTCGCCTTCGTCGGGTCCGCGTCCTTCGGGAGCGGCTCGAGCCCTTGGGCGAGCACCGGCGCGGCGTGCTCGAGCCAGCGCAGCCGCACCGCGTGCAGGTGTGCGAACTGCGCGGCGACGGTCCGGGTGCGACTCGCGTAGCGATCGCCGAGACTCCCGCGCGGGAGATGATCGATCAGGAAGTGATTCGCCTCGTCACTCATCGCCCAGGCGTCCAGCAGATCGGTCGCGGATGTCGGCGTCGCCATTCAGAGGCTCCGTTCCGGGCTCGGGACTCCTGCTTCATCGGAAGTCGGAAGGCCTTACAATCGTCGGGTCCGACGCCCGATCCAAGCAGAATCGTGACGCGCGTGAGGGGGAAGCTCATGGGATCGACGACGATGACTCGATCGGGTGGGCCGATCATTGGCGCATTGCTCTCGTTCGCTCTCCTGACGTCCTGCGGCAGTCCCTCCTTCCGCTCGTTCGACCGCAGCGGCGTCGAGCGATCGCGGACCGAGGAATGGTCCGAGGATGAGGTCATGGAGCTGGACGATTTCCTCCAGCCCGCCGAGGAGGTCACTTCACTCGTGGTCGAGAATCGCCACGGCGAGGTCACGATCGAGGGGCTGAAGCTCGGCGTCGGCGCTCGCCCCGCCCCGGCGTTCGAGTGGAAGTTGAGCTGCTGGGCCGATGACGGTCCGACCGCGGAGCGACTCCTCGACGAGGTCCGGCTGGTGCGAACGTTCGAGGATGGCCGGCTGAGCGTCAGGCTGGAGATTCCCGACGAGGTCCGCGAGGAACTGACCGGCCTCCAGTCCGACCTCTACATCACGCTCGCACCGGAGATCCCGGTCGACGTGGAGAACCACTTCGGCCAGTGCACGGTTCGCAACATGCAAGCCGCGGTGAACGGCGATTGCTCCCACTGCGAAGTCACGCTGTTCCAGCTGCGGGGGCGGGTGAAGTGGGCCACGAGCTTCGCGCCGCTCTACGCCAGCGCGCTCGGCGAGAGTCAACTTGTGAACCGACACGGAGCCCTTCACGTCGAGGGTATCGGTGGCGACGTCGAGGCATCGACCTCGTTCGGCGCGATGGAGATCAGCGAGGTCCGAGGTTCCCTGAAGGCGCGAAATTCCCACGGTGCCCTCGAGATCGACAACGTCGACGGCTCCGTCGATGCCAAGACCAGCTTCGGCCCGCTGCGCGTCGAGAACGCCGGGGACACGGCGAAGCTCCGGAACTCGCACGGCAGTATCCACGGAACAGGTCTTCGCGGGTCGGTCGACGCCGAGACCGGGTTCGCGGAGATCGATCTGGAGTCGGCGGGCGAACGCGCTCGCATCGAGAACGCGCACGGCGAGATCCGTCTCGCGATGACCGGCCAGCGGATCGATCGCATCGATGCCTCGACGACTTTCGCTCCCCTGCGCCTGGAGATTCCCGAGGGCCTGTCCCCTCAGGTCGAGGTCGATCAGTCGTTCGGGTCGATCCGCTCGGCCGTCCCGGTCAACCGCCCGACGCCGGCGGAGGCGTCGGGGCCACCGGTACGTTTGAAGGTCCGGCACGGGGACATCGAGATCGAGCTGCGGCCGAACAACGAGGCGGCGTTGTGATGCAGCCCCGAAAGCGCCGCTCCCTGTTCCTCTTCGGGTTGCTGGCGCTCCTCGTCGGTGCGGTGCTCTCCGTGACGATCACCAACTACTCGGATCTGGCCTACGTCGACACTCATGCCATGCTGTTCGAAGCAGATGACTCGTTGTGGGTCCACCAGTATCGAGTGAAGCGTTGGGACTGGCTTCCTGGGCCGCGACGAGAGATCCGACATCCCGCGTTCGAGCGGATCCGCGGGCGATTGCTTCAGGCGCAGATCTGCGATGAAACAGGACGCCCAATGAGAGCGCTGACGGAGGCCGACCTGCTCGACCTTCTCCGCGGCGACGACGGTCCGACGGTGCTCGTGGTCTATTGGAGACTGCCCTCTCGCTCGCACGTCGCCATCCGTCCGACCTCGAGCTGAGCCGGAGCCGCCCGCTTCCCTCGTCGACGGTCGCGGCTCCGGAGGTTTTCCTCTTGCTCCGCCGGGCGACAAAAGAGATAAAAAGGTCTACAACTAGAGAACCGGCCGCTCCA
>JAGQRC010000869.1 GCA_020425835.1 Planctomycetota bacterium
TCCGGGTTCAACGGCTGGCGCCGTTGACACTTCCGTGGCCCGCATCGTTCAACGCATGTTTCCGAGTTCGCTCGGCAATCGGGGGTAGATACTCAGCGAACTTGCTGCACGGACTGCTAGGTCACCGGTGATGGGCGAGCACCAACGCGCGGATCTCGCGCGCCCCGGCTTCGGTCAGGGCGCGCGCGCACTCGCGGAGCGTGCTGCCCGTCGTGACGACGTCGTCGATCAGCAGGACGGTGCGTCCCTCGACACCGGTCCGTTCCCTCCTCGGAACGCGCGCCGTTCCTTCGACATTGCGCCGGCGTGCCGCCTCGGTGAGCCGAGCTTGCGGAGGCCTGCGTCGTCGTCGGAGTCGAGTCTCTCTCAGGCGCAAGGTCGTGCCGACCCGCCAAGCGAGTTCCTCGGCCAACGACGTGCCGTGCAGAAGTCGCCTCCACGGATCGCGAGGGACTGCCGCCCAGAGTTGGCACCCGGCGGCCCACGCCTCGTCCCGAGCTGCGTCGACACACCAATCCGCGAGCACGGGGAGGATCGCGCCGCTGCGATGCCACTTCGCTTCCACGAGGAGACTGCGCAGCACTCCTTCGTGGCTGCCGAACACGCGGACCGGGAACTCGAATCGCTCGTCGCGGCACAGGTCGCATCCAGGTGCGCCCGTCGCGAGCGAGCAACGTTCGCAGCGCGGGTACCGCACGAGAGCGCCTCGGCAGGCGGAGCACAAGTTGACGTTGCGCCGGTCTTCGCCCGGCCTCCAACCGGGGAGCGTCGCATCACAAGCGAGGCAGACCGGTGGGTGGACGAGGTCGATCAGCCCCGCAGTGAGGCTCATGAGGATTCGACCCCCGGAGGTGCGGCGGAATCGACGAAGTTGCCGCGGGATGCCGGCTGGAATTCTCGATCGGATGCCGCTAATGTCCCGCTTCCTTCCGGCTCGGCGAGCTCGGCGAGGAACGCACGCGCGCGCTCCTCGAGCGCGAGCGGCAAGCAGAAACGGTGCCGGCGTAGCTCAGTTGGTAGAGCAAGGGAATCATAATCCCTGGGTCCCTGGTTCGAGTCCGGGCGCCGGTACACCTTCTCGTCTTCTCCCCCCGTTCTCCTCCTCCGCGGCGATGCCCTGCGGCCTTGTGTCGCTTCGAGCCGGCTGTGTTGCTGTGTTCTTTCGAGCACGCTGTGACCCGAGCATGCGGTATCACGAGCATGCGAGATCACGAGTAACCTCGACCGCGTCCCTCCACTCGCGCGTGAAGCGAAGTCGACGTCACTTCGGCGTCGCCGCGAATGCGGTCTCGAGTCGGCGCGGTGCGACCGCAAAGGGTCGCGCGGTGCGGTTTCGGCCCTGACCGGGGTGTCTCGCGGGAGCGGTCTCGTACGATTCAGCGGCGACGACGGCGCGCCGGGGGGGCGCGACGAGGAGACTCCTGGGTCACTTCTTGGTGCTGCAATGGACGGGTGAGCGTCAGCCACCAATCACGGAGCTTCTGCGCGGCGTTCCTGAGCATCGTTTCCCCTCTCGATGACTCTCGATATCGATCTCTGGTGAGCCCGGGTCCTTCTCGGAGCTCGCAACGGATGGCTAGTTCAGAGCCCTCGATCCTCGCCGACTCCGCGTCGGTCTCGGCATCTCGAACCCTCGACTCGAAGCGGCCTGCGACAACTCCTCGTCCGCGTCAGCGGATCACCACCGTGATGTCGTGCTCCAGCGGACCCTCGACCACTTGCCTGGCGACGTGTCCGCGGGAGTCGGTCAGCTCCAGTTCGGTCGGCTCGAACGGGTGGACGAAGATCACCACTGGTGTCTCACCCATGTCGACGCCGTCGACTCGCAACGATGCGCCTCCCGGCTTGGAGTGCACCTTGATCGGGAGACGGAGCTCGCGAGCCTGTTCGGTTCTCGTGTAGTCGAGGAGCAGTTCTCGATAGATCTCGAAGCAACGTTGGAAGTCCTGGGACTCCTCCGCTTGCTGCCCGGCCGCGTAGAGCTCGCGGGCGCGTTGGAGATAGCCGTCGAGCCGCGCCAGCCGGTCGGCCGCCTGGTCGGCGTAGTCGGTCCCCTCGCCCTTGCGGCGCAGCAGTCGGTACCACTCGCGGGCCTCGTTGAACTGACCTCGTGTCTCGAGGCTCATCGCGGTGTTGAGGAGTCGCTCGAACTCGCGTCGC
>JAGQRC010000870.1 GCA_020425835.1 Planctomycetota bacterium
CTGGACGTGACCGAGGGAGTGCTCGATCAGCGCGCGATTGACGCGATTCTGGCTCTGCAGACGCAGCGCGGTCTCCCGCAGACACTCCCGGCGGGTCGAGAGCCGACTGGCGAGGTCGGTGTCGAGATGCGGCAGCATGTCGGAGATCCGGATCGAGATCGGCGTATCGAAATCGAGGAGGTCGCCGATTTCCTCGGTCACCAAGAGTCTCTCCTTCTCCTCCTCGATGACCTCCCGGAGGATCTCGTCCTCGCGCGATCGGCAGCTCTCGATGGCGTCCATGGCGACCTCGACGAGCGCTCGCTCCTTCGCCGCCAACACGTCGCAGAGACGACCGTGCCGCTCCTCGAGGCGACTCAGGATCTCGCAGAGGTCCTCCACGGCGATCTTCAGTCGCAACGCCTTCACGTCCTTGCCGGTCATCGCTGTTCCCTTCCGTAGGTCTCGAAGCCGCGCGCGTGATCGATCGTCGACTGCAGTGACGGCGTCATCGCCGTGGCCGACTGCACTTCGTCCAGGGACCGGGAGTCGAGCGCGTCGCTCAACGTGCTCTCGATGAGGTCGGCGATCCCGAGCGGGCGAGACTGCGCCATGGCGTCGGCGATCTGTTGACGGTAGAGGCCACCGAAGATGCGCCCGCCCGTTCCGCCGCCGAAGAAGGACTCCCCGACTTCCTCGAGCGGCTCGAGCATCATGTGGAGGAAGATCGACTCGAAGTCGGCCCCCACCTGCGCCGCCGTCTCTCGCGCCGCGGCCGCCGTCTGGGCGTCGTGGATCCGGGAGATCGTGCTCGCCGGCAAGACGTTCATCACGATGCCGCCTCTCTCACGACGAGCCGCCCGACGAGCGCTCCCGCGGTGTGGATCGACTTGATGATCCCCGGCATGTCCTCGGCGGTGAGCCCGTTCTGTTGGAGGCCGTCGAGCACCTCGATCAGGAGCGGGAAGCCTCCCGCTCGCATCGATGAGCCGTTCTCCTTGCGGCGGTCATCGATCCGGATCTCGAGCCCCTTGTAGAGGAGGACGACCGGCTTGACCCTCGCTTCGCCGGTCACCACGACGGTGGGGGTCGGCCCGGTCTCATCGACGACCACCTTCGCCTCGAGGTCCTCGAGCCGGATGTCGGTCATGATCCGTGAGACGTACTCGATGAAGCGCCCCTCGCCGCGCCACGCCTCGGGCACTCGGACCGTGATCGCCCCGAGCCCCCTCGGCTCGGCGATGACGTCGACACCCGCCGCGGCGCCGCGAATCCAGCGATCCTCGTTGATCGCTCGCGCGACGACACTCGCGGAAGAGAAGTCCGGGCGATCGAGGATGATCTTGAACTCATCCTTCTGGATCGAGCGGAGCCGGAACGAGACGTCCTTCTCGAGGGTCGCCGTGCAACGGGCGGTGGTGGTGTTGCCACCGGGGATCGCTTCGAGCTCTCCCTGAGCGATGGCGTAGGTGTCCACCCCCTCCTCGCCGATCACCGCGGACCCGATCGGGCCGAGCCTCACCTCCAGCAGATGACCGCCGACGAGGCTCTTCGCGTCGCCCATGCTGGACACTTCGACGGTGAACTCCGAGCCGGTCTGCAGCCAACTCGAGACGGTCGCGGTGACCATGACCACGGCGACGTTCTTCGACGCCACTTGGGCATCGACCTCGATGCCGAGGTGCTTGGAGAGGTTCGAGAGGAGCTTCTGGGTGTACGCGTTCCTCGGCGAGTCGCCAGTGCCCTGAAGACCGAAGACGAGCCCGAAGCCCTTGAGCTGTCGATTGCGGACGCCTTCGACCCTCCCGATGTCCTGGATGGTCTGCGCGGAGGCCGACGACGCGAGCCCGAGGACGGACGCCGCGACGACGGCGAGCAGGACGACGAGGAGACGGGGTTGGGGGTTCGTGTTCCTGGAGCTCATCAGAACGGCCAGATCCAGTCGACGACGACTTGAAGCCAGGTGCGCCGCGTCCTCGCGGTCACCGCGCCCTCGCCCGACATCTCGAGCTTGAGCTCGGCGATGCGGTCGCTCGACAGAGTGAGATCGGTGGTGACCGCGCTCATCGGCGCGACCCCGCGGAGCTTGATGATCGTGGTCTCGGCACCCACGGTCCGCTCGCGCGAGGCCTCGAGGACGACGTTGCCGTTGGGGAGAACTTCGGTCACGGTCGCCGCGAC
>JAGQRC010000871.1 GCA_020425835.1 Planctomycetota bacterium
TCGGAGGGTGCTGAGGGTCCGGCTTCGGACCGGTCGCCGTGAGCGTACCGAAAGACCTCGACATCTCCGTCTCCGTGAAGGCCGACAACTGGGCGTTCTCTCGCTTCGAGAGCGCACCTCGGCAGTGACCTCACTCGCGCGCCGCGCGAGTCGCACCGCGTTCGACCCCGCCGGTTCCCCGGCGCGATCGAGCGCGGTGTCCCCGTTCTCGGGACCCGACTTTTCTGCGCCTCGACCGTCGCGGCGCGGAAAGGCCCACCCCTGCATGAGAAGAACGACTTGAGACCGCACCCCCTGTTCCTCCTCTTCGGGGTCCTCGCGATGGCGATGGCTTCCGCCGCGCCGTTCTCCTTCGCCAGCCAAGAGGGAGCCCCGGCGGATGCGTCTCCCCCGTCGGACTCGGGCGACGCCGAGTCGGCGGCGACCGACGCCACCTCCGGCAACATCCCGATTCGCCTCGTGGCGGGGAGATTGATCGCGACGTGCGACATCTCCACCGACGCCCGACGGCTCCCGGTCAACCTGCTCGTCGAGTACGACGGCCCGTGGGGGTTGCGCCTGCACAACCAGGCCACCAACGGGATCAAGGCCGAGCGTGACGGTGTCTCGGTGCCGATCACCCTTCACTTCCCCGGCTTCGAGATCGTCGTCCCCGCACGCGAGCACGGCCCGGAGGAGTTCTACAACGATTTCACGAAGTACCACTCGAAGGACATGGGTGAGCTCGCGCTCGTCGGCTCGATCGGAGCGCAGATCCTCGAGAAGTACTCCGTTTCCTTCGACCTGGAAGCCGGCTTCCTTCGGCTCGAGCCCCCGCGCGACGAGGACCCCGAGACGGTACAGACGCCGGCTGGAGTCGCGTCGATTCCCGTGACGATCCACAACGGCATCGTCTGGTTGCCGGTGCGGACGGGGGACGGCACGCCGTACGCCATGGGCATCGGGAGCAGCGTCTACGACACCGTCATCGACGAGGACCTCGCCTACGATCTCGGCGCGCCGGCGGGGAACGTCGGCACGGTGACGATCGGCGGCACGGAGATCGATCTCTCCACGTTCATCGCGCTGCGACCCGAGCCGTTCTTCCACGTCCATCCGGATCGTGCGCTGGGCATGACCGGGATCAACTTCCTCGAGTCCACTCGCGTCGCGATCGACCGGGTGAACCGTCGAGTCGCGCTGACGCGCCTGAAGAGCCCCGAGTACCCACAGGCCGACTTCGACTACTTCGCCGCGCGGGTGACCGACGAACCCGAGGCGATCGAGCAGTATCTCGATCGCTATCCCCACGCTCGTCTCGCGCACGAGGCCGCACGTCGTCTCGTCGATCTCCGGCTGGAACGCGATGAGGGCGGGGAGGGGTTCGCGCGCGCCATCGGGTGGCTCGTCGACACCGCGGCCGAGGACCTCCGGACGACCACCGCGCTCGACCTGATGGAGACGTTGCTCGAGTCGGGTTATCGCGATCAGGCCCTCGTGGCCGGAGAGGCCGGCGTTCCCCACGGGCGCAAGGACCGCTACCCGAACGCGGTCCACCAGATCCATGCGCGGCTCGGGGAGGAGTACCTCGAGCGAGACGATCGCAAGAAGGCGAGGCGCCATCTCCTGTCCGCAGCTTTCGGGCTACCGGAGGACGGGCGGATCAATCTGCAGCTCGGTCGCTTCTACGAGCGCGAAGGACGTTTCAATCGCGCGTACTCGCGTTACGTGCAGGCCGTCATCACCCCGGAAGCGGGGCCGCAAGCGCTCGATGGTCTCGAGCGGGTGCACGCCAAGGTCGCGGAGGAGGAGGGTGAGCCGGCGGAGATGATGTCCGTCGACACCGTGGCGCGTTTGATCGCCGGCAAGACGCTCAACTTCGGAGCGGCGACGAAGTTCAAGGCGACGGAGGACAACGCGTCGAACCGCGTCGTGCTCCTCGAGCTCTTCACCAACGCCCACGCTCGCGGCACGCTGGCCGGCGAACTCGCCTGGGATGGTCTGGTGAGTCACTTCACCTACGACCACGTCGCGTTCGTCTCCTACCACCTGGAGCAGCCCGAGCTCGACCCCCTCGCCGTCCCCTTGGCCGACTTCGCGGCGAAGCGCGCGTCGATCACCGAGCCGACCCTGGTCATCGACGGACAGCGCCGCGCTCCGGCCATGGCGCGGA
>JAGQRC010000872.1 GCA_020425835.1 Planctomycetota bacterium
GGCGACTCTGGAGCGTGGGGGGGGCTGCGCCGGTTTCGGCGGCGAGCTCGAACTGATCGAACGCTTCGACCGCGGCGCCGGCAGCCTCGAAGAGGCGACCGGCGACGTAGTGCCGGACGAACACTTCCGGAGATGGGGTTGGACTCGTCTCTCGGGAGAGTTGCTCGGCGGTCGTGATGAGACGACCGTCGCGCCGGAGCCGTTCCACGATCCGACCGACGAGCGCGTCGTCCTCGGGATGGTCGAGCAGCGCGCGAATCGGTGCGGGAGGCGCGGCGCGTGCCGCGTCGAGGTCGGGTGAGCCGAGTCCGAGGGCGAACGCGAGCGCGACGATCGAGGCGATCGAGGGACGGACGCGCCGCTCCGCGCGTCTCATCGATACTCCCCGACCGACGTCGCCACCGCGTCGGCGATCTCGTCGGCGGTGATCCCTCTCGCTTCGGCATCGAGGGAGAGGATCAAGCGGTGTCGGACGACCGCCTCGAACGACGGTCGAAGGTCCTCGCTCGACAGGTGCGCTCGGCCGGCGCGGAGCGCGGCGACCTTTCCCGCCAGGATCAGGCTCTGCAGTCCGCGCACGCTCGATCCGAACTGCACCGCCTCGCGAACGAGGGGGGGAGCGGTCGGGGCTTCCGGGTGGGTTGCCGCGATGAGTTCGGCGGCCTGGCGCAGCACGGGAGGGGCCGCGATCACGGCACGAACGTCGTGACGAAGTTCGATCAACCGGTCCCGGTCGAGCCGGGGCTGGACGGTCTCTTCCTCGTCGCGGGTGGTTCGATCCGCGATCGACACCATCTCGTCGATCGTCGGCGAAGGGAGCTGAATCTCCATCTGGAATCGATCGAGTTGAGCCTCCGGGAGCGGATAGGTCCCCTCCATCTCGATCGGATTGCGGGTCGCGAGAACCGTGAAGCACTCATCGAGCGCTCTCCGCTCGCCGGCGGCGGTGACCGCGCGCTCCTGCATCGCCTCGAGGAGAGCGGACTGGGTTCGAGGGGTGCCGCGGTTGATTTCGTCGGCGAGGAGGAACTGGGTGAACACGGGCCCCGGTGTGAAGGTGACCGACTCGTCGCCGGAACTGCCGAGGATCAGCGTCTCACAGCCCGTGATGTCGGCGGGGAGGAGATCGGGAGTGAACTGGATCCGTTTGAACCCGAGCCCACAGACCCGCGCGACCGTCTGCGCCAACAGCGTCTTACCGGTCCCCGGGACACCCTCGAGCAGGGCGTGACCTCCGGAGAGAAGCACCGTCAGCACCTGACGAACGGCGCGAGTCTGGCCGACGATCTTGCCGCGGATTTCGCGCTCGAGCTGCTCGGCGATCTCGACGAATCGAGTGACGCGTCGATCGAGCTCGTCGGCGTTCATCGTCTGTCCCTCCGTTCGGCTCATCGCATCGCCTCTCGTCGCAGCGCCTCACGATACCGATCGACGACCGGGAGCCAACGGGGCTCGAACTCGCTTCGAGTCATCAACTCGATCCAGTCGAGACCGGTGGAGTCCTCCCACTCAGCGGCGGAAGCGGAGCCAGCGACGGATGGAGTGAACCCAGTCTCGAAAGGTGTGGGGTCCGTATCCTTGGCATTGGGGTCCGACGGACTGTCCGGCGAGTCGGCTTCGCCCCCTTCGCGGAGGTCCGCTCCGCCCTGCGCGAGCGCGGGGTCACGATGGTGGGCGACGGTGCCGACGGTTCTCGATCGCGCGAGAGCGACCTCGGCATCTCGCCATTCGCGGGCGAGCTCCGCAGCAGAGAGCGCGGGGACCATCTCGTCGGTGTATGCGGACCGGAGCGCAGCGGCGCCGGTCTCGTCGCCCGCGAATTCGAGGTCGTCCGCCAATCGCGCGATGGCTTCGCGCACCGAGGCGGAAGGCAACCGGCGGAGATCGAGTTCCCGCGACGGTGACGAGAGCCAGCGCGCCAACGGCTCCGCGTTCGACAAGGTGGAGAGCTCTTCGATCGCTTGCAGCCGCGCACGGACGGCGGATCGTCGTCGATCGGCGAGCCGATCCAGTTCGCTCCAGAGCGCGTCGGCCATCGGCTCGGCATCGCTCCCGGTCCGCTGCGCCGCGATGAGTCGTCGTGCCGCCTGGCGAACCGCATCGTCCACGCGAGGATCGTGAGCGAGAACCTCGACCGTCTCGCGATTCCA
>JAGQRC010000873.1 GCA_020425835.1 Planctomycetota bacterium
CGGGCTGACGATCTTCGACGTCGAGGAGTTGCCGACGCACGGCGGGTCGATTCGCATCCACGCGCGCCACACCGGCAACGATCAGCTTCCGGTTCGCGAGTCGGTCCTCGTGCTCGAGGCCACCGAGCGGTTGCACGGCCTGGATCGGCTCGAGACCTACGACCATTTCGCCGCGCAAGTGGAGGAGACGAAGCGCCGCCTGCTCGACTTCCTGGCCGTGGCGCAGCGCGAGGGCAAACGCGTCGTCGGATACGGTGCGCCGGCCAAGGGCAACACACTGTTGAACTACTGTGGCGTCAGCACCGAACAGATCGGGTTCACGGTCGATCGGAGCCCGCACAAGCAGGGGCTTCGCCTGCCGGGAACCCACATCCCGATCCGTGCCCCCGAAGCGATCGACAGCGAGCGGCCCGACTACGTTCTGATCCTACCGTGGAATCTGAAGGACGAGATCGTCGAGCAGATGTCCCACGTCCGCAGCTGGGGAGGGCGCTTCGTGGTGCCGATCCCCGAGGTCGAGGTCGTGGCATGAAGTTCACCCCGACGACCATCTCCGGCGCTTTCATCGTCGATCCGGAACCGATCCCGGATGAGCGAGGGTTCTTCGCGCGGACGTGGTGCCGCGAGGAGTTCCGCCGACACGGCCTGACGTGCGACCTCGCACAGACCAGCATCTCGTTCAACCACAAGCGGGGCACCGTCCGCGGGATGCACTACCAGGCGCCGCCGGCCGAGGAAGCGAAGTTGATCCACTGCTCGCAGGGCGCGATCTACGACGTGATCCTCGACCTCCGCCCCGAGTCCCCCACTTTCCTGATCTGGGAGGCGTTCACGTTGACCGCGTCCAACCGGCACGCGGTCTTCGCACCGGAGGGCGTCGCTCACGGCTTCCAGACCCTCGAACCGAACTCCGAGGTCCACTACCAGATCTCGGTCGCCCATGTCCCGGAGCGGTCCTTCGGCTTTCGGCACGACGATCCGACGTTCGGCATCGCGTGGCCACTGCCGGTGTCGGTGATCTCCGAGCGCGATCAGAACCATCCGAGCTTCACGCCCGCTCGACTGGGACAGCAGCAACTGCAACTGGAGCAATGAACATGAAGGTTCTCGTCACCGGACACCAGGGCTACATCGGCACCCGGATGGTGCCGTACCTGCTCGAGCAGGGCTTCGATGTCGTCGGAATGGACTGCGGCTTCTTCGAGGACTGCCGACTGTTCCCGACGCGTCCCACGATCCCCGAGCTCTTGATGGACGTCCGCGACGTCACGCCGAGTGACCTGCACGGGATCGACGCGGTGATCCACCTGGCCGCGCTCTCGAACGACCCGCTCGGTGATCTCGACGCGGACTGGACCTTCGACATCAACCATCGAGGTTCGGTGCACCTGGCCGAGTGTGCGAAGGCCGCCGGGGTCGGACGCTTCGTCTTCTCGTCCAGTTGCTCGATGTACGGGGTGGGCTCCGACGACCGAGAGCTGACGGAGGAGGCGGAGTTCAACCCGGTGACGCCCTACGCCGAGTCGAAGGTGCTGACCGAGCGCGACCTGCGCGCGTTGGCGGACGACGACTTCAGTCCGACGTTCATGCGCAACGCCACGTGCTACGGCGTCTCGCCCCGGCTCCGCGCCGATGTCGTCCTCAACAACCTCTCGGCGTGGGCGGTGACGACCGGGAAGATCCGGATCCTGAGCGACGGCACGCCATGGCGACCTCTCGTGCACATCGAGGACCTGACGCGGGCCTTCGTCTGCGTGCTCCGCGCGGAGCGTGACCAGATCCACGCCGAGGCCTTCAACGTGGGCGTCCCCGGACACAACTACCGGGTACGCCAGATCGCCGAAGCGGTGCATCGGGTCCAGCCGTCGTGCGAGATCGAGTTCGCCGGCGAGAGCGGCGCAGATCCTCGGAACTACCGGGTCGACTTCACGAAGCTGGTGACGAGGTTCCCGGACTACGCCCCGGAGTGGGATGTCGAGTCGGGCGCGCGCGAGCTCTACGACGCCTACCTCGACGCGGGGCTGACCCTGGATCGATTCCAGGGCACCGACCTGATCCGCCTGAACCAGCTGAAGGCGCTGATCGAGGACGGCGAGCTCGACCGAGAGCTGCGCTGGGTGAGCGTGCTCGCCTGAGCCTCGACCCA
>JAGQRC010000085.1:0-2380 GCA_020425835.1 Planctomycetota bacterium
AGATGAAGCCGACGACGACATCGTCGTCCTCCTCGCGCGAACGGAGATTCGGAACAACGCCGAGGAAGGTCTGGGGTTGTCCGGCATCATCGACGCCCACATTCGCGACTGTCACATCCACGACAATGGGCAGGAGGGGATCGAAGCCGAGCCCCTCCGCTTCAGCGACGAGGAGAAGGGCCGACTGACCCTCGAGCGCACTCGCCTGATCTCCAACGGATCGATGGGAATCGACCTCAGCGCCACGCCCCACCGAGGACGAGGTCGCGGCAAGTTCCGCGTCTCCCTGAAGCAGGTCGTCTGCGCCAACAACGCGGACCACGGGGCGAGCCTCGACATCCACGACAACGAAGCGGGCATGCACGACATCCGCATCGAGATCCGGGACTCTCGCTTCACGGAGAACGGGAAGGCAGGCCTCAACCTCGACGCGGAGACGCCCTCCGCGATGCGGATCGTCGACTCGGAATGCTCGCGGAACCGGCTCGCCGGACTTCGCGTCGACGGCGAATCGGAGCGCACGCTGTGCCGGGTCCATCGCGTCCTCGCCACCGGGAACGAGGGGCCTTCGCTCTCGATCCGCGGACTCGGGGCCGTCTACGTCTGGCGCTCGCAACTCGATCGTGTCGAGGCAGCGGATGGAGGCTGGCACGCGCTCGCGGAGTGCGTCGTCGGCGACGCGAGCGCGTCGGCCGACGTCGTAGACGAGACCCGGACGCCGGTCCCCGCCTCGCGTCCCAGCACCGCACTCCTTCCGGACCAAGATCTCGAGCTCATCGATCCGCGTCCCGGCTCCGACGTGGGCTCCACCGGTTGGCTCCTTCGGTTCCGGGACGGTACCTCCGGAACGGTGGTGCGGCTCTTCGACCGAGCGGGCGGCGAGATCCGACTGAACCTCCGTTCCGATGAGAAACGCGTCGAGGCGCGTCCCGCTCGGAAACTCGACCCGGGGTCGGTCCTCTCTCTCGAGGTTCGGCCTTGTCCCGATGCGACTGCCGAGGGCTGCGTCTATCGATTCGACTACCGGGTCGGTGCTCCGTGACCCACCGACGCTCGATCCGCTTCCGCCTCAATCTCCTCTTCGGCGCGGCGAGTCTGGTCGCGCTGGCGGTCGGCGTCTATGGCGTCAGCACCCTGAGGGAGACACGCCACTCCCTCGAGACGTCGCGCCTTCGGCAGGATCGCCTGAACGAGGCGCATCGCGTCCAATCACTGCTCCTGGAGGGTGCTCGCGAGGTCGGGGCCTTCGTCGCCGGAGACGAAGCGTCCGGCGATCGCGCGCGGCAGATCAACGCCGAGGCGGAGGCGGCGCTCGAACGTCTGGAGGAAGCGGCGCAGGACCAAGCCGAGCGCAAGGTCGCGCACGAGTTGCTGCAGGCGGTCTCGGGCTATCAACGAACGCTGGAGCGCGTCGTCTTCGCGCTCAAGAAGGAGCGACTCGACTACGCCAAGGGAGTGCTTCCCCGGCTCGACACACTGCTCCCCGAGGTGGATCGGCAGGTCGACCGTTTGGTCCGTCGCCAACACGAATCGTCACTGGAAGCGGAGCGTCGCGCTCGCGCGCGGACCGGGACCATCGTCTGGGTCGTCGGCCTCTCGATCTTCGGTCTCGTGCTCCTCGGCGTCCTGCTGCTCATCGTCTTGCAGCACTGGCTGGTGCGGCCACTGGAAGCGCTCGCGACTGGAGCGCGCCGCATCGCTCACGGCGACTACGGCGCTCCGATCCCCGACTCCGGCACGAGAGAGCTCTCGGAGCTGTCGCGGGAGCTCAGCGGCATGGGACGGAGCATCGCGAACTACCAGCGCGAGATGGTCGACCGCGAGCGTCTCGCCGCCCTCGGGGAGATGACCTACGCGGTCGCGCACAACGTCCGGAACCCGCTCGCCAGCATCCGCGCTCTGGCTCAGAGCTCCCTTCCCGATGCGCTCTCCGACCAGGTCCGTGAATCACTGCGCCAGATCATCCGCTCCGTCGATCGGTTGGATCGTTGGCTCAAGGATCTGCTCGTCTCCCTGCGACCGATCAAGCTCTCCCGCCAGACCGAAGACCTCAACGACGTGGTCCGCGAGGTGGCCGAAAGCATGGAGACCTACGCCACGCAGCGAGGCGTCTCGATCGAGATCGACCTGTGCGAGCTGCCGTGCCGGGCGTCGATCGACCGGCGCCGACTCGACCAAGCGTTGATCTCCGTCGTCTCGAACGCGATCGAGGCCTCCCCGCGTGGCGAGCGGATCCGGATGAGCAGCGCCCCTCTGAACGGCAACCACGAGAGCTTCGAGATCGTGGTCGAGGACCGCGGTGTCGGGATCTCGAGCGAGAATCGAACGAAGATCTTCACTCCCTACTTCACGACGAAGAGCGGCGGAACGGGGCTCGGGC
>JAGQRC010000085.1:2390-9510 GCA_020425835.1 Planctomycetota bacterium
GTTTGGCACAACGCATCGTCGTGAGCCATCAGGGTCGGTTGGACGTCGAGTCCGAGCCCGGCCAATGGACCCGCTTCCGTATGTGCCTCCCGAGCGAGGCGCCCTCCACACCGAGCGAAACTCAGAACGAGACCGAGAAGGAACCATGGCCCTCATCCTGATCGTCGACGATGAGCAGCCTCTCTTGCAGTCGCTGTCCCTGGAGATGCGCCGGGCAGGTCACGACTGCTTGATCGCGGAGACCGGCGCGGAGGCGTTCGCGCTCCTCGAGAAGAACTCACCCGATCTCGCGATCCTCGATGTGCGGCTCCCGGACGTCAGCGGACTGGACGTGCTTCGCCACCTGAAGAACGAGCTGCCCGAGGTTCCGGTGGTGATGGTCACCGCGTTCGCTTCGGTCGACTCCGCGGTGGAGGCGATGAAGGACGGCGCGACCGACTACCTCGAGAAGCCGCTCGACCTCGAAGAGCTCCAGCTGGTGGTCACGCGCGAGCTCCGGAACGCCCGACTCGTCTCCGAGGTCGAGGTCTATCGTCGAGGGTCGAGGCGGAGCGCAGAGAGCTCCCCGTTGATCGGCGCCTCATCGGTCATCCAAGAGATCCGAAACACCATCGCGCGCATCGGCGCGGCGCCGGTCTCTCGAGCGAGCGAGCTGCCTTCCATTCTGCTGCTCGGAGAGACGGGTTCGGGTAAGGACCTGATCGCTCGTCACCTCCACGGCTCGAGCGGCCTCGCCGATCGCCCGTTCGTGCAAGTGAACTGCTCCGGCCTGCCGCGGGACCTCGTCGAGAGTGAGCTGTTCGGTCACGAAAAGGGAGCGTTCACCAACGCCGGCCAGCGCAAGCAGGGGCTGTTCGAGATCGCCCGAGGGGGCACGATCTTCCTCGATGAGATCGGGGACATGCCGCTGGACATCCAGGCGAAGCTCCTCAACGTCCTCGAACATCGTCGCGTGCGGCGGGTCGGTGGGACTCGGGACTACCACGTCGAAGCGCGGATCATCGCGGCGACCAACGTGGACCTCGAAGAGGCCGTGGACCGCGGTGAGTTCCGGGCCGACCTCTTCTACCGCATCCGAGTCGTCACGCTGAGCGTCCCCCCGCTCCGAGACCGGCTCGAGGATCTCGGGATGCTCGCCGAGTTCTTCCTCGATCGGTTCCGCACGAAGTATCGCAAGCCCGATCTCCGGTTCAGTGATGAGATCCTCGACGCCTTCCGCGCTTGGGACTGGCCCGGGAACGTACGCGAGTTGGCGCACACCATCGAGCAGATGGTCCTCCTGTCGAACGACGATGCGTTGCGCCCACCGACCTTCCCCCGTCGAGCGCGAGCCATCGTCACGGCTCCGGCCTTTCCCGACGCCACGCGGGACGTCGGACTCACATTGCAGCTCGACTTCGACCGGGGCGAGACCACGCTCGAAAACGTCGAGCGCCGGCTGATCCTGGAGGCGCTGCAGCACACCGGCGGGAATGTCTCGGAAGTAGCGAGGATCCTCGGCGTGAGTCGCGGTGCGCTCCGGCATCGGATGGCGAAGTGGGGGATCTCGGCATGAGACGGTTGCCGAAGGCCAACGCGCCCGCCGACTTTGGCCGCACGCGGCCACGCCCCCCCGCCCCCCCGGGAGCGGGACCCCAAGTCGTCTCCGGCGAGCAACTTGGGGCACGATGGGCGAAGGAGTATTGGCGAAGGGTTTGCCCAACGGGCGGCGCCGATGACGACGCGTCGAGTCGTCGTCACTCGAGCACCCGTCGTCCTACGTCAGTGAGAAACGCCGAAGTACACGGAAAGCGATGACGTGTTGATCCGTCGAATCGCAGAGCCGAGTCCGAACGAGACACTCCGTGACGGGGATTCACTCCGGGGTCGTCGCATCGCGTTCTACAGCCATGACTCTTTCGGTCTGGGACACCTGCGTCGATCGCTGCTCCTCTCCGAGGCCCTCTGCGCCGCGGACCCGAGCGCTCGCGTGATGCTGGTGACCGGCTCGCCGCGAGCGACCTTCTTCGACCACTCGGACGCGATCGAGATCGTTCGCCTGCCTGCCGTGACCAAGGACTCGGACGGACACTACGTCTCTCGAGACTCCGGACGCCCTCTGCACCGCACCGTTCAACAACGCAAGGACATCCTGCGAAGCTCGCTGATCGGCTTCGCGCCGGACGTGCTCGTCGTCGACCATGCCCCACTCGGCCTGTGCGGTGAGCTCCTTCCGCTGTTGCCCGATCTCAAGGAGCTCTCGACCAAACTCGTCCTGGGGCTCCGCGACATCCTCGACGATCCGGAGCACGTTCGAGCGAACTGGAGCCGACACGACATCCGCCATGCGATCGATGCGCTGTACGACGCCATCTTCGTCTACGGATCCCAGGAGGTGTTCGACCTCGGCGAGTTGTACGAGCTCCCGGCAACCATGCGGGGGCGGATCGAGTACCTGGGATACCTCGGGCGCCGTAACGCCGTCTCCCTGCCGAGTCCTTCGGTCGCTTCGTCCAGTGCCCACTCTGCCGCGTCGCTGGATCCAGGGGAGCCGTTGCCGCAGATTCTCTGCCTGGTCGGAGGGGGGGGCGACGGGACGCCGGTCGCGCAGGCCTTCGTGCGTGCGATCCCGCGACTGACGTTCTCGGCGGAAGCCACACTGGTCACGGGTCCCTTCCTTCCCGCCGCGGACCGCCGCGAGCTCCAGAAGGTGGCTGCCGAGCACTCGCGAGTTCACGTCCTCGGCTTCACCGCCCATCTCGACCACCTGATCGCCGCGAGCGACGTGGTGGTGACCATGGGTGGCTACAACTCCCTCATGGAGATCCTCAGCCTCGGACGACGCGCTCTGGTCGTTCCACGCGTCTTCCCGCGACGCGAACAGTGGATCCGTGCGCAGGCGTTCGAGAAGTGCGGGCTCGTCCAGACGATCGACCCGAGCGAGCTCGAACCGGCGACGTTGGCGCGGAAGATCGAGACCCTGCTCGCCGCCGATCCACCGGCGCAATCCCGCAACGGTTCCATCGCGTTCGACGGTGTCCCTCGATTCGTCGAGGCACTGTCCTCCGTCATCGGTGCTTCCGGCTCGAAGGAGAGACCTCGTGCCCGTCACTACTCCCGCGAAAGCTGATCGTCTTCGGGTCTGCTACATCCTCAAGATGTTCCCCCGGCTGTCGGAGACGTTCATCCTGAACGAGATCCTCTCGTTGGAGCGCCAGGGTGTCGAGGTCTCGGTGATCAGCCTGATGCACCCCGCCGACGGGCGCTTTCACGGTCGACTCTCGGAGCTCGAGCTCACGGTCGACTACCTCCCCAAGGACAAGATCGAGGTCTACTGGGAACGGATCCGGGGAGAACTCCGCGAGTTCGCCCCACCGCTCGAGGACTGGAAGTCGGCGGTCCGCTTCGCGGAACGCCACCACATTCCGAAGGACCTCGACCTCGTGCTCCGATCGGTGATCGTGGCCGGGCTGCTCCGCTCGCGCGGGGTCCATCACGTCCACGCACACTTCGCCACGATCTCCACGCGGGTCGCTGCGCTCGCGCACTTGATGACCGGGATGCCCTTCAGCTTCACGTCCCACGCGAAGGACATCTTCCGAGAGACCGTGGACCGAGGTCTCTACCGGGACCTCGTCGAGTTGAGCCGATTCAACATCACGGTCAGCGATTTCAACCGCGAGTACATCCTGGAGCACACGCCGGGAGTCGACTCGGAGAAGATCGTGCGCCTGTACAACGGTATCGACCTCGACTACTTCCGTCCCGCCGAAGGGCCGAGGGATCCGAACCACATCGTCAGCGTGGGACGGCTGGTGCCGAAGAAGGGCTTCGACGTGCTCCTCCGCGCTGCGCGGGAGCTCCAGGAACGAGGGAGCGCGCTGCACTTCACGATCGTCGGCGACGGCGAGGACCGCGACGCCCTCCACGCGCTGCACCGGGAGCTCGGTCTCGGGGATCGGGTCCGCTTCGTCGGCGCCCTCGCCCAGGAAGAGGTCCGCAAACTCTACGGCGTGGCGGGTCTCACCGCTCTCGCCTGCATACCGGATGATATCGGGAACCGGGACGCCCTCCCGACCACGCTGCTCGAGAGTCTCGCGTGCGGTGTTCCGGCCGTTTCCACTCGGCTGACCGGTGTTCCCGAGATCGTCACCGGAACGACGGGGGCCATCGTCGAACCCGGCGACGCGGACGCACTGGCTCGCGCGTTGGCGCAGATGGCGACCGAAGTCGACGAGCCGATGCGGCAGCGATGCCGAGCCCGCGCCGAGGAGCTGTTCGATCTCCATCGCAATGCGGGAATCCTCCGATCGCACTTCGAGCGATCGGTGAAGGAGAGTTCCAGGTCGTGAGCCGCGATCTCCGTCGATTCGCCTACCTCTGCGCGGATCCCGGCATTCCGGTGCCGGGCACCAAGGGCGCGTCGATCCACGTCGCGAGCGTGGTCCAGGCGCTCTGCGACCAGGGACTGTGCGGGTCCATCCACACGGTTCGACCGACGGAGGCGGAGCTCTGGGGGGTCCCCGTGGAAGAGCTCCCGTTTCCGCCGCGCCGCAAGGGCGAGTCGGACGCCGAACGCGAGCTTCGCCTGTTCGGATCCAACGGGCCGCTGCAACTGGACACCCCCCGACCGGACTTCATCTACGAGCGCTACTCGCTCTGGCATCACGGCGGTCTCGCCGAAGCTCGCCGTCTCGGCATCCCGTTCGTCCTCGAGGTCAACAGTCCTCTGCCGGAGGAAGCTTCCCGCTTTCGGTCGATGGCCCACCCCCGCGCTGCGCTCGGCGTCGCCGAGGTCCTGATGAAGAACGCCGACGGGATCGTCTGTGTGTCGGAGGCGATCGCGAGTTGGGTTCGCGAGCTCGGCGCCCCGACCGAACGTTCCTGGGTCGTCCCGAACGGTGGCGATGAGACGACGTTCGACCCGAGTCGCGAGCCTCGTCCCCTACCGTTCGTTGGAACACCCGTGGTGTTGATCTTCGTCGGGTAGTTCCGTCCGTGGCACGGGCTGGATGACCTGCTGGACTGCTTCGAGACCCTTCGCGCCCGAGAGCGCGACGTCGCGCTGCTCCTCGTCGGAGACGGCCCGGAGCGAGAGCGGTTGGAGGCGCGGGTGCGCGATCCGGAACTGCGCGGACGTGTTCACTTCACCGGCGCCGTCGATCGCGACACGGTGGCCGGACTCTGCCGCGCCGCGGACATCGCGATCGCCCCCTATCCCGAGCTCGAGCACTTCTACTTCTCGCCGCTGAAGCTCTTCGAGTTCATGGCCATGGGACTCCCGGTCGTGTCGACGCGGACCGGACAGATCGGAGACCTGATCCAGCACGAAGAGAGCGGCCTTCTCGCCGCGCCGGGGCGAGTCGACCAGCTCGTCGCGTCCGTCGAACGTCTGCTCGAGGACCCTCGTCTCCGCGCTCGGCTCGGCGACACCGCTCGCGAGTGGATCCTCGAGCGCGCGACCTGGCGGCACCGGGTCGCGGACATTCTCGATCGAGTGCGAGCTCTCCCATGAAGGCGCTCGCCGGCTTCCGACTCCGACTTCGTCAGCTCGGAGAAACGCATCACCGGTTCGCCGACCTCGTGCGCCGCGAGCGAAAGCTGCTCGTCCTGGCCGGCATCGCCCTCATCGGAGAGATCGCGATGCAGTTGGCGACGGCGCTCCCCATCAAGTACCTGGTCGACGGGCTCCTCGTGCCGAGCGGCAAGTCACTCTTCCTGGTACCGGACGGCTACCCACGGGCGCACCCGGTGCAGTTCGTCCTTTGGGTCTGCGGCTTCCTGCTGGCCTCGACGATCCTCGCGACGACGCTCTCGTACTTCCGTCAGGTTTGGTCGGCGATCGCGGGCCAACGCATGGTGCTCCGGCTACGCAAGCAACTCTACTCGCACCTCCAGCGGCTCTCCTTGCGCTTCCATCGAGACAGCCGGCACGGAGATCTGATCGCGCGGATCGTCGGCGACATCCCTGCTCTCCGGGACATCCTGTCCGAGACGTTGATCGACCTGACCGGACGACTCGGCCTCGCGGTGTCGACCCTGGTGATTCTCTTCGTGATCGATCCGATCCTCGCTTCGGTCGCCGTGGCCACACTGATCGCCGTGCTCGCGATCTCCACGCTCTTCGGGCGGAAGATCACGAAGGTCGCCAGACGACAGCGCCAGAAGGAAGGTATGGTCGCGCACACGGCGGGAGAAACGCTCGCCTCGGTGGCGCTGGTTAAGGCCTTCCAGGCCGAGGACGTTCTGGTCCAGCGATTCTCCCGACAGAACCGAGCGGCGATGCGCCGGGGAGTCGAAGGCACTCGCCTGCAGGCGTCGCTCTCCCGATACGTCGAGATCTGCTTCGCGGTCGGGACCTCCGTGGTGCTGGCTGTCGGCGTGCTCCGGGTCTACGAGACCGCCGCGATGTCGGCGGGGACACTTCTCATGTTCATTTCGTTCGTCAACCGTCTGAACAAGCCCCTGCGCAAGTTGTCTCGCGCCTCCGCCAGCATCGGAAAGGCGGCGGCCTGCGGAGAGCGGATTGCCGAGATCCTCTCCACCGAGCCGGAAGAGATCGACGCACCCGACGCGGTCGACGCTCCTCCCCTGGCGGGGGCGATCGAGTTCCGTGGGGTCGGCTTCTCGCACGTCGCGGACGTCGCAGTCCTCCGCGACCTCGACCTGAGCATCGATGCAGGGGAGCGCGTCGCGTTGGTCGGGGAGAACGGAGCGGGCAAGACCACCCTGATCCATCTCCTGCTCCGTTTCTACGAGCCCGACGAAGGGACACTGCTCTACGACGGACACGAGTCGCGGAAGCTGACCATCGCCAGCCTTCGCCGTCAGATCTCGCTCGCCCTGCAGGAGACGCTGCTGTTCGGAACGACGATCATCGAGAACCTGCGGCTCGCCGCTCCAGACGCGACGGAAGAAGAGGTCGCCGCTGCGCTCGAGACCGTGGGAGCGAGGTTCGTGGACGAGTTGCCGGACGGGCTCGACACCGAGCTGGCGGAGGGTGGGAAGAACTTCTCCGGTGGTGAACGGCGCAAGATCGCGCTGGCCGGGGCGATCCTGCGCCCCGGGGCCATCCTGATCCTCGACGAGCCGACGACCCACATCGACGCTGGCGCGCGCGACGACTTGGTGCATCGATTCG
>JAGQRC010000874.1 GCA_020425835.1 Planctomycetota bacterium
TACTACTTCCTCGTCCAGACCTCCGGGGTCGCGAGCGGCGCGACGGTCGACGTCGTCGCCGAGTATCTCGACCTGCGCATCCACGACGTGATCCCGGACGAGATCGGACGGTCGGGACCGGTGACGGTGACGATCTTCGGCGCGGGTCTCCCGAGCGGCATCGATGACGACGACGTCTGGTTGCGCCCGGTCGCCGACCCATCGCAGTTCTTCCTGCCGCTGTCGGGTACGGTCGAGCGCCTCGGCTCCACCGAGGTGCGCGCGACGTTCGACCTGCTCGGCGCTGCGACCGGCGACTACGAGATCGTGGTGCGTGTGCCGGCGACAGGACCGCCGACGACCGGCGCCTGCACGGCGCCCGACTGCGCCGCGGCGGCGATCACCGTGGCGCCGACCGTGCCGCCGAGCGTCGCGCTCACCACGACCCAAGCGATCAACTTCCGCGCGAGCTCCTTCGCTCTGCTGCGGACCGATCTCACGAACCTGGGGAACGTCGATGCGGAGTACATCGTCGCGAGCCTGCGCACCCCGACGATCGGTGATCGGGAGATCGTGACGGGCACGGTTCCGTTCGGCGCCTGGCAGGCGTTCGGTGCGGACTCGGAAGTTCGGTTCCACACCGTCGTCCTGCGCTCGCTCCCGCCGGGGCAACCCGCGCGGATCGACACGGTGCTCGACCTCGAGAGCCCGCTGGGCGGAGTCGCGCTGATCACCGACCAGTGCGACCTGACGCGATACGCGCTGGTGTTGTCGGCAGAGGAGTTCGCTGCGTGGCAGGAGGACCGCGCGTTGGCGACGTTCGACGCCGTCGGGAGTCTGGCCACCGGACCGTGGGCCGGTCTGACCGAGCCGGAGTGGATCGACCAATGGCGGGACGCGCTCGCCGCTCGGGACATCCTCCCGAGCAGCATCGTGGCGGGGTCGCTTCCGTCCGTCGGCCCTCTCATGCCAGGCGCCTGTCCGAGCACCGAGGTGGTGGAGGACTTCGGCGACTTCCTCGCCGATCACTACGCGCTGACGGGAACAGCACCGCTTCTTCCGACGGATGCTCCCGATGAGCTACTCATCGCGCTCGAGCATGCGCTCGCGGGGTTCGCGACCGAGCGCCGGTGCGAGTCCGTACCGATCTTCGCGGCGATCGATCCCAACGAGAAGACCACCGGAACCGGCGTCGGCGCCAGCCGGTTCGTCGGACTCGGGCAGCGGATCGACTACGCGATCTACTTCGAGAACGAGGGGGGCACGTCGCCGGCGTCGCGCGTGGAGATCCACGACACGCTGTCGGAAGACCTGCTCCTCGGGTCGGTGCGATTCGGCGACATCACGCTGGGGGATCAGTTCTTCGACGTGCCGGACGATCAGGTCTTCCACACCGAACTCTACTCGCCCCTGGTGGCGGGGAGTCTCGAGGTGCGCGCCACGATGTTCATCGATCCCGAGGCGCACGAGGTGGTCTGGATCCTCGAAGCGATCGACCCCGCGTCGGGGCTCCCCCCCGAGGACGCGACGGTCGGCTGGCTCCCCGCCGGCGCGGGCGGCTCGGTCCACTTCAGCGTGCGGTCGACCCTCGCTTCGGGTGGCCCCCCGCGCCCGCTGCCGAACTCGGCCAACATCATCTTCGACGGCAACACGCCGGTGACGACCGCGCCGGTGGAGAACGTGCTCGATCCGAACGCACCCGTCTTCACGAGCGCCATGGTCACGCTCACGGGGAACACGCTCGAGGCGAGCTGGGTCGCCGAGGAGCCACTCGAAGAGAGCGGGGTGGAGAGCTTTGCGATCGCGATCGAGAGCACCGCGGATGACGCGGGGGTCCATCCCGCGACGTCGAGCCCGTGGTCCATCACGCTCACCGATCCGTCGGCGCTCCTCGCGGTGACCCTTCGCGCAGTCGATCGGGTCGGCAACGTGGGCGAGGAGACGACCTCGTTCGTCGGCGACCCGTTCGTCCGCGGCGACTGCAACACCGATGGGCTCTTCGACGTCTCGGATCCGGTCTTCGTCCTCGCACAGCAATTCATCATCGGCGCACCGGCGTCGACCTGCTCCGACGCGTGCGATGCCAACGACGATGGCATGGTCGATGTCTCGGACCCGGTCTACATGCTCGCGGCGTCGTTCATCATCGGATCGCCGCAGCCACC
>JAGQRC010000875.1 GCA_020425835.1 Planctomycetota bacterium
ATCGGAACGCCGGTCACCGAGTCCCGCACCATGCCCTGGATCGTCGCCCCCTCCGTCAGCTCGATCGCGATCTCGACGCCGTTCGGCTCGACCTGTTGTCGAGTGAAGGTCGCAAAGTCCTCGTGGCTCACGACGAGTCGGTGCTCGCCCTCGCCCAAGGTATCGAAGCGGAAGCGTCCCCCTTCATCGGTGAACCGATCTTCGATGGGCAGAGCCGGCTCGCAGCTCCCACGGCCGAACCCTGCCACCCGGACCCGCGCACCCGCGATCGGCGCTCCGTCCGGCGCGGTCACGCGACCGACCAACACCTTCCCCGGCGCGAGGGTGATGTCGACCATCGTCGAGTGCTCCGCCTCGAACTCTTGCTCGGCGGGTTGGAACGTTGGAGCGGTGACGAGGAGACGGTAGCGAGCACCGACCCGGAGGATGTCGAAACGATACGCGCCGTCCGGTTGGGCCCAGGCGGAGGCGAGTGGCGGTCGAAAGTGATCGAGGGCGGTGACGACGATGCTGCCGTTCGGGTCCTCACCCGGGTAGAGGTACACGGCAGCCCCGGGCGCACGCTCCCCCTCGGCCGAACGCACGACTCCGGTCAACGTCGCGCCCTTCTCGAGCTCGAAATCCACATCGGTCGCTCCCGCCCGCACGTAGCGCCGCGTCTGGTGAGCGCGGCCTACCGCGGAGACGCGGAGGCTCAAGTCGCAGGGCGGGAGGTCGACCAACCGATAGCGACCTCCGGCGTCCGTCGTCGCCGCCCGCTCTGCGTCGGGTGCGATCAGTTCCAGGTTCTGAAGAGCGCTCAGCCGCTCGGTGAGCGAAGCGTCCCGCGCGATCAGCTCACGAAACGCCTCGACTCGCGCCCCGACGATCGGTGCCCCCTCATCGGTGAGGACTCGACCCGTGATGACCGCGCCGGCCTCATCGAGAGGGTTCGCGAGCGCCACGCTCGGTCCAGCCGTGACGAGACAGAACAAACCGATCGCCATCCACTTCGTCGTCATGGTTCGCCTCCGCTTCCTACGGTGTCCGAGAGTTCGAGGCCAGCGCGTCCTGCGAAACGCCGGCGTACTGGTCGATACGTCGAGTTTCGCCGGACGGTCCCGCTCCGCCCCGGATCCGTCCAGTATCGTCGCCGGAGGGTGGAGGTCCATCTCGGGAGCTGCACGGCCGTGAAAGCGCTTGCAACTCGACCGCGCCGAGGACCTGATGCGCGCATGGCCCAAGATGCACTTCCCGACGAATCTCCGGCTCCCGCCCGATCGCTCGCCGGTCGAACCCTGTTGATCACTGGCGCGACACGCGGCATCGGTCTCGCGATCGCCCGACGCGCCGCACAGGACGGCGCGAACATCGCGCTGATCGGAAAGACCGACCGCCCCCACCGGGTTCTCCCCGGGACGATCCACACCGCGGCCGAGGAGATCGAAGCCGCGGGCGGTCACGCGCTGCCGCTCGCCGTCGACCTCCGCGACGCGGACCGGGTCAGCGAGGCGGTCGAACGGGTCGTCGAACGGTTCGGCGCTCTCGACATCCTCGTCAACAACGCGAGCGCGATCCAACTGACCGGCACCCTCGACACCGCGGTGAAGCGGTTCGATCTGATGCACCAGGTCAACGCGCGGGGGAGCTTCGTCGCCTCACAGGCCTCGCTGCCTCACCTCCTCGACTCGGGTCACGCGCACATCCTCACGCTCTCCCCACCCCTGGACCTCGACCCCCGCTGGTTCGGACCGCACGTCGCCTACTCCATGGCGAAGTTCGGCATGAGTCTCCTGACCCTCGGGCTTTCGGAAGAGTTTCGTGGACGGATCGGCATCAACGCGCTCTGGCCGCGCACCGTGATCGACACCGCGGCGCTTCGCGTCCTCGACTTCGTCGACCGGCGTCGCGCGCGCCACGCGACGATCGTCGCCGATGCGGCCCATGCGATCCTCACCCGCGATCCTCGGACGGCGACCGGTCGGTTCTTCATCGACGAGGAGGTTCTGCGGGAGGAGGGCGTCACCGACTTCACCCCATATGCGGTCGACCCGAGTCGAGAGCTGCAGCTCGATCTCTACGTGCGGGCGGGATCATGAGCGTCATGCGGGAACTGGTGCGCGCCGCGCATGACCGGCGCCCAGAGCTCCACGGACG
>JAGQRC010000876.1 GCA_020425835.1 Planctomycetota bacterium
GATCCGCCTGCTGCGCGCGCACACCACCGAGACGTTGGAGCGCCGCGGGACCCGCGGGCCGAAGGGCGCCGCGCCGGGCGACGCGGGCGCCGGATGGAACGGGGAACGAACCGAGCCGGGCCGCGACGGGGCCCCGAGGAGTTGGTGATGCCGGAGCCGAACGCGGTCGACCTCATCGCGAACGACAGCGCGCCGAACGCGTGCTTCTCGCCGCAGGCCACCACCACCGAGTCGCAGGTGGTCTGCTCCGACAACCCGTTGGACTTCACCGCGCCGGAGGTCGTCGAGAAGTCGTACACCTGTCACCTGACGTTTCTGAACGTCACCGTGGACGGCTTCGCGTTGGAGGCCCGGTTCGACAACTGCAACCGCGACGGCGTCCCGGCCGATGCCCCCGCGCACCTGAAGTCGCCCCTCTCGAGCTACGACCTGGTGATCGAGGCGGTCGCCGACCCCGACGACAAGGTCTTCAGCGCGGACGAGCTGGCGAAGATCCCGCCGCCGACGAAGAAGCAGGTCTCGATCCAGGGGTCGTGCGGATACGAGGGCGCGTGCGAGGCGCCGCACCACCCCGTGATGATCGTCTCGCCGACCTCCGGATCGAACTGGAAGCTCTCGACCGCGGTGAACTCGACGAGCGTCGGGCCGATCCAGGCCGGCGCGCGCGGCGGGTACCACGGCTCGGTCGGCGGCTTCTTCGATCGGTACTGGCCGTTCGGCCGCGGCATCCAGAACATCGAGGTCCGGGCGGACAGCTGCGGCGCGCCGAGCGGGCAGGGCTACCTCGGCGTGTTGCGCGCGCTGGTCGCGGTCTACCCCGACGAGACCTACGAGCTGGCGATCAAGATCCCCGCGTTCAAGCAGTGGAAGGGCAGCCAGGAGGCGTCCGTCGACCTGAAGGGGAAGAAGGAGACCTCGCAGTCCACGAGCAAGTCCACCTGGGGAAAGACCGACGAGTCGTACAAGAAGTCGACCGAGAAGTCGGTGCAGGACGGCACCGACCTGACGTCGGAGTCGCTGACGATCCGCGACGGCAAGGTCACCACGACCTTGAGCGAGTCGTCCGGGACCAAGGGCTTCGCCGACCACCTCTCGCAGTCGGAGTCGGAGCAACACGCCACGTCCAAGCTCGGCGGGCTGGTGGAGAAGAAGACCACGTACACGCACTCGGACTCGACCGAGGAGGACGAGAAGCTCTTCTCCGACCGCAGCACCGAGGTGACGCAGTCGATCTCGTTGAAGAAGAACGGGGTCGAGCTCCCGGTCACGAAGGCGCTCAACGACATCCTCAACATCGCCAAGCGCGTCCAGACCGCGATCGAGGCGGTGAAGAACTTCGTCCCCAAGGTCGGGTTCTCCATCACCGCGTCGGTGTCGGTGCTCGAGGGCACGATCACCGGGAAGTGGGGCCGCGAACTCTCGTCGAAGTCCGGGATGCGGTACCGCGCGGTCCGCGAGTACTACTCGATCGAGTTCGACGTGACGATCTTCTCGCTGTCGCTCGAGGCGATGCTCGGGTTCGAGCTGATCGTCGAGAGCTTCTTCAGCTCGAAGAAGGTGGTGGAGCTGATCCTCAAGGGTGCGTTCAAGAACACCATCAAGGCGACGGCGAAGGTCACGTTCACGAGCAGCGAGACCCCGGCGCCGTACGAGGCCGAGGCCTCGAACGAGCTGGAGTTCCAGGCGATCGCGAAGGCGTACACCGACTTCGTGTACCCGGTGCACTACGAGGCCTCGACGACGCTCAAGGGCGGCTTCGACGTGAAGGCGACCCTCACCGTCTCGCGGGACAAGGCCCCCGACGCGCTGATCCGCCTGCGGCAGAAGGCCACGGAGGTCGAGGTCAAGCTCATTGGGCCAGAGAAGAAGGTGAAGGTGGAGAAGTTCCAGATCTGGAAGGAGGAGGAGCTCGGGTCCTGGCGACCGCTGGCCAACGCCGAGGCGCAGAAGCGATGAACCTCCAGGTCGAGCTGCACGTCCAGGGCTGCCACGCCGAGCTGTACGTCAACGACATCCCGGTGGGACGCGCCCGCCCGGAGATGGCGAGCCTGGTGCGGCCGGTGAACCAATACCTGGTCGAGGGGACCAACGAACTGGAGGTGGTGATCGAGCCGGGCCGCCAGCCG
>JAGQRC010000877.1 GCA_020425835.1 Planctomycetota bacterium
GCTCCCATCGATCAGCACCTGGACGACCGCGGGACGTCCACCGACCAACGCATCCGAGTAGTCGGGCGGCACGACGACGCCCGCCTTGGCTCGCCCGGCTCGGAGTGAGGCGTCGAACGACTCGCGGTCCGCGACCTCTTCGATCCGGGTGAAGCTCCGGGTGTTGACCAGCGTCTCGATCAACTCTCGGCTCTGCGCGCTCCGGTCGAGGTCGTAGACGACCAACGGAACGTGTTCGATCTGCGTGTCGATCGCGAAGCCGAAGATGATCGTCTGGAAGATCGGGATCAGGAACATGAAGAAGAGCGTCGTGCGCTCCCGGAGGATGTGATACGCCTCCTTGACGAAGATCGCCGGCAACCCCCCGCCGAAGCGCGCGTGGCGACTCCCCTCCGGGTTCGGCGACGGCTCCCGCGTCGCGGGTGCCTCCGGGTCGTCCACCCCGCTCTCGAGAGACGTCACCGGGCTCTCGAGTGACGCCACCCCGCTCTCGAGAGACGCAACCGTGCGGCCGCGGTCCGAGGCCCGAGTCAGAGTGACGAAGACATCCTCGAGCGTCGGCGCGATCTCTCGGATCGTGGACTCGGGTTCGTCCACGCCGGCCCGCTCGAGGAGCGCCTCCGGTGAGACGGTGTCATCGGCCAGACAGTGGATCGTCTGACCGAACAGCGTCGCATCCCGCACGCCGTCGCTCCCGCGCAACCCGCGCAACCGTTCCGTCGGGCGCGGCGCGTGGATCTCCCAGCGACGCGTGCCCGCGGGGGTCACCTCCGGATGACGTTCCAGCTCCTCCGGCCGACCGACGACCATCAGCCTCGACCGGTGCAGATAGGCGACGTGCGTACACCGCTCCGCCTCGTCCATGTAGTGCGTGGTCACGACCAGCGTCACCCCGCTCGCCGCGAGATCGAAGAGGAGATCCCACAGATCGCGTCGGGCGACGGGATCGATGCCCGCCGTCGGTTCGTCGAGGAAGACGACCTCCGGCTCGTGCACGATCGCGCAGGCCAGCGCGAGTCGCTGCTTCCAGCCGCCGGACAGAGTACCGGCGACTTGGCCACGTACTTCGTCGAGGCCGGTCAGCTCGCTGACCTCGGCGATCCGGCTCCGTCGCTGGTCGGGGGAGAGGCCGTAGATCCGCGCATAGAACTCGAGGTTCTCCTGCACGGTGAGATCGGCATAGAGACTGAAGCTCTGCGACATGTATCCGATGCGACGCTTGATCGTCTCCGCATCGCGCCGAGTGTCGTAGCCGAGAACGGTCGCCTCGCCCGACGTCGGGGCCAAGACGCCGCAGAGCATGCGCAGCGTCGTCGTCTTGCCGCTGCCGTTGGGGCCGAGGAGACCGAAGATCGAGCCGCGCCGAACCTGGAAGGTCACCCGGTCGACGACGGTGCGCTCACCGAAGCGGCGTGTCAGCGCCCGGAGATCGATGACCACATCGGGGTCGCTCACGGTCGCGGATCTTCGTCGAAGTGGACGTCGGCGCCCATGCCCGCGCGCAGCGTGTCGAGACCGTCGAGGAGATCGGCTTTGATGCGAAACACCTGCTTCGACCGTTCCTCCGGGGTCTGCACGTTCCTCGGGGTGAACTCGGCGCTGGGCGAGACATAGGTGATGCGCGCGCGGAAGGTGCGCTCGGGATAGGCGTCGACGGTCACCGTGCACTCCCGATCGGGCGCGACGGTGAGCCGGCTCTCCGGAACGTACGCCCGGACCCAGAGCCGATCATCTTGCGTGAGCGTCAACGCCGGGGAGTTGGCGGCGACGAGATCTCCCGGGTCGAGATCGAGCGCACGGATCCGACCGTCGACCGGAGCGGTGATCGACAACTCGCCGATCCGAGTCTCGAGGGCCCGGAGCGCCGCCTCCGCCGCGGACACGCGGTCACGCCCGGCGCGCACCTCCTCCTCGCGGTAGCCCGCCTTGGCGAGCTGATACGCCGCCTCGAGCTCGGCGAGACCGGCGCGCGCGGCGTCGATGACCTCCTCCCGCGCGCCGAGCTCGAGGAGCTCCGACTCTTGGATGCGCATCGTCAGCCGCGCTTCGGCGGCGCGTCGCGAAGTGACCGCGACGTCGAGGTTCTCGCTGCTCTCGACCCCGCGGGCGACGAGGTCCTAGATCG
>JAGQRC010000878.1 GCA_020425835.1 Planctomycetota bacterium
CTAGGACCTGAACCTAGCGCGTCTGCCAATTCCGCCACTTCGGCAAAGTGTCGCAAAGATCGGGCAGTGTACGAGTTGCGATTCGGTCGTCAAGGCCCTGATCCGGAAATGGAACGGGTCTCGAGGTCGCGATCTACAGCGCACTCCGCGCACGAGTTACGACCCGTCGATCACGTCGTTGATGTCGGTCGCGCCATGATGCGATCGCCCCCACCGCGGACGTGGGGCGATGGTGGACGACCGTGCGCGCCCCCCCATCTCCATGTGCGCCGATGCGACACAGCGTCGCGCGCCCACCAACGCGGAGGCGACAACGGTACTCAGCCGGGATCGGCCGGGGTACCATGCCGCTCGGTCCTTCACCGCCTCGAGTCGAAACCGCCCTCGCGACCTGGAATCCCGTGTCGAAGCCCAACAAGAAGAAAAAGAACGAGCCCGAGGTCAAGGTCGTCGCCAAGAACAAGAAGGCATTTCGAGAGATCGATGTCGAGGAGAGATTCGAGGCGGGGATTGCGTTGACCGGCACCGAGATCAAGTCGATCCGCGCCGGCAGGGTGACGATCGATCAGGCCCACGTGCAGGTTCGGCGCGGCGAGGTCTTCCTGATCGGCGCGAACGTCGCCGAGTACGCTCAGGGTTCGTGGAACAACCACCTGCCGATGCGGGCGCGGAAGCTGCTCCTCCACAAGCGTGAGATCCAGAAGCTCCAGGCGCGCATCGAGCTCCGCGGCTTCACGATCCTCCCCCTCAGCCTGTACCTGACTCCGCGGGGTTTCGCCAAGCTCGAGATCGGCATCGGTCGCGGCAAGAAACTCCACGACAAGCGGGAGGATCTCAAGAAGCGAGAGGTATCCCGAGAGATCGACCGACAGATGAAGAAGGCGGCGCGTTGAGTCCACGGTAGGGCTGTTCTCCGCCTCGTGACGGGATAGAATCGGCGCTTGCTTTCCTCGGGGGCGAAATGGTTTCGACCGGACAGAGGAAGAGACAGTTGCAGGTGGAGGTTGACGGGTGGCCTCCTAAAACTCCCGTCAAAAACAATAGTCGACAACTACGACTACGCACTGGCAGCCTAAGGCAGCCCCCTCCCGGAATCGCCCGCCCGAAGCGGTTCCAATGGGAGGGTCGAAATTTCGGGCTGGTCGAAGCGCTCCGGGCCGTAGGGGCGTGAGACGAGATCCAAATCGGCCGGATCGTGAAGGATCCTGTTCGTCGGAGACGATCGGTCCGTAATCAAACGACGAAACTAAACCTGTAGACGCTGTCTTGGACCTGTTTCGGGACCCGGGTTCGATTCCCGGCGCCTCCACCATCTTCACTCGCCATGGTGGCTCGGCCGTTCGCGGCCTCCACCCCATAGGAGTTCGACGACCGGACTCCGAACCGGGACCGGAGCTCGGGATGCACCGCGTTCGAGGCCTCATTGTTCCCACTCTGTGGATCGTCTCGGGAGCCCTCGCCGCGGCCGCTCCGCAAACGTCTGCCCCGCTTCAAGGGAACCCGTCCCAGCTTCGCTCCCACGCGCGCGAGTTGATCACCCTCGGAGAGTCGGAGACCGCGCTCGCCATACTTCTCGCGCTCGACGAGAACGAGCCGAATCAAGTCGACACACTGCTGCTCGTCGGGGAGGCCTACTACGCGCTCGATCGCTACGCGGACGCGATCTCCTATTTCGAGCGCGGTCTCGCGCTCGCACCGCAACTGAGGGAGCGCGCCTTCAACTTGGGCCGATCGTACGAGCTGTCCGGTCGATACGACGAGGCGGAGCGAGCGTTCCTCCCCATGGCCCACTCGGAGGACCCCGCGACAGCGTCGAAGGGACACTTCGGACTCGGTCTCGTCTTCGAGGGCCGAGGGGATCGGGTTGAAGCGCTGAGGCTGTATCGAAAGGCGCTCGAGTTCGACGAGACCAATCATCGAGCGCGCTACAAGATCGCCTTGGAGGAGCTTCGCACGGGCGCGCTCGAGGCTGCCGCCGAGGGCTTCCGCGCGGTGTTGGCTCGGCGACCGCTCCATCACGGTGCCGCGTACAACCTCAGCCTCGCCCTTCGCCGCCAAGGCAAGATCGGCGAGGCCGACGCGGCGCTCGAGCGCTGGAGGAAGATCAAGAGCGGCAAGGAACGG
>JAGQRC010000879.1 GCA_020425835.1 Planctomycetota bacterium
GCACCGGATCGGGCCGCGGCCACGCCGGGGGTCTCGCCGCGCCGATTCAACGCGATGTTGGGGAGGTCATTGGTGCGTCGAGAGTTTCGGTCCAAGCCGAAACGTCGATCGAGCCCTTGGAGGAACTCGCGCTCGACCCTGCCGGCTCCCCGAACTCCCACCTCTGCCCGAGCCGAGGCCACTGCTGCTCGGTAGGCGTCGCTGAGAGAGCGTCCGCGTCCTTCCGCAGTTGCCGTCGTCGACGAGGTCGAGCGCTCCGGGCGGCCGAACAACGAACTCCCGGCCGTCCGGTTTCGAGAAATCGCCGAGCGCGAGTACTGCTCGACGACGCTGCTCGATCTCGGCGCCCGAGTGTAGCTGGAGGCTGAACGACCCCGCTCGATCGAGGGTCGACGGACCGAGCTCGCCGAACGTCCGGCGGAGGATCGAGGGAAGCTGGAACGTGTCGCCCCGCCTGAGACCGCTCCCGGAGTGGATCGAACCGTCGGCGTCACTCGACCGATGCCGTTGCTGCGGCGAACGGAGCTCGACCGCTGCACCGTGCTCGACCGCTGCACCGTGCTCGATCGCTGCACCGTGCTCGATCGCTGCACCGTGCTCGATCGTTGCGCCGTGCTCGATCGTTGCGCCGTGCTCGATCGTTGGACAGAGTTCGATCTCTGCACGGGCGCGGATCGGCGCACTCCGGACGCAGATCGCTGGACGGTCGGACTCGACCTGCGAACCGACGGAGTAGAACGAGAGCGTTGTACCGTCGGAGAAGCCGACCGGGTCGGCCTCGTGGCTCGTGCGACCGGAGCGGCGCGCGTCGGTGTGACCGCGCTCCGGGTCGGAGTACTTCGAACTGTGCGAGAGCGACTCGATGGGGTCGTGCGGCTTACGCCGGATCCCCGAGCCTGAGCGTCGAGCGAATCGGTAGCGACCCAGCTCAACGGAATGAACCACGTGAGGAGGAGAACGCGGCGCAGGAGCCCTATTGACCGTCGGGTCCCGACCTGACGGCGTGTTGCGAATTGCAGCATGGGACTGACCGCCTTTCGGAAGGAGTGGATCCACAGGAGGTAGAGCCATGGTATCCCCGAGCATCGACACCACCAAGGACTTCTACCCACTGCGCACCCGTGCTTGCGACGGTCCGACGAGAGCGGAAACGACGCAAATGGGGCACGGGAGGACACGGAGAATCCCGACGGAGGGACGGACCTCGAGGACCCTGCTCCGCCGTCCTCACCACCTGCGAGGTCAGCGCTTCGGGACGAGCGTCCGCGCCACCTGGGAGGCACGCACCGGGAGGTGGATCTGGAAGGCCGCGCCACCCTCGGGCTTACCGACGATGCTGAGCTCTCCGTCATGGGACTCGAGCGCGACCCGGGCGAGTGCGATCTTCAAACCCTCGTCACACTGGCGGCCGCCGGGGAGATCTCGGCTCGAAGTGGGTTCGTCGTCGACGAGCACCTCGGTGCTCGTGTCGACCTCGAGTCGGTATCGACTGGACGCGCCGAAGCCGCGAACCCGGACCACGCGATTCGGCCCGGCCGTGTCGATGGCACTCTCGATGACGCGGCGTACGACATCGGTGAGGATCTCCCCGTCACCGCGGACCTGAGCCGGCGTGAGTTCGACGACATCCACGCGCACACTCCGATCCCGAGCGTAGGCTCGAGCCCGATCCACTGCGGCCCAGACCACTTCCTCGATCTGACACGGTCCGACGTTGATCGCCCGCTCCCCGGCGCACCACCTTCCGAGTTCGACGCAGTCCTCGGCGAAGCGATCGAGCCGCTCGCTCGCGGCGATCAAGCCGTCGACGATGCGTCGATTCTCTCCCTCGAATCCACCCGTCAGCTCCAGCAACTCCACCCAACCCAGCAGTGCGCCGATCGGATCCTGCAGCTCGGTGCCGACGACCGAGACCAGCCCCCGGTCGACCGCGCGCGCCTCGGGCGAAAGCCCATCTTCCGGATCGCAGCCCCGCGCGGAGAGCGCCTCACCGAGCCGGAGGCGAGTCCACTCCAGCTCGAGGTGCTGGACCGCGAGCCCGAGCGGTCGTGCGAGAACGATCTCCAAGGAGTCGAGCTCGACGTATGGCACGACGGAGACGGCTCCGAGCTGGAACGCCG
>JAGQRC010000880.1 GCA_020425835.1 Planctomycetota bacterium
CCGAGAGCCCGAGCTTCCTGCGCCCAGCACACCCGTCGAAACTCGAAGTATGAGCCAATACGACTGCGTTTCGCCGGGAGCACTGGTCTTGAGATCTCGGACTCTCGCCTCGAAAGCAGTTTTCAGCGGACTGCTAGGCCGGCGCGACGATCCACACGTCCACGTCCGAGATGTCGTGTCGGTCGCAATGGAACATGTGTTCTCGGCATGGCCACGTCCCTGTGTCGGGGATTGACCGAGACTCGATCGACACTATCCTCGCATGCGTTGCACCTGGCTCTTCCCAGACGCCGCGGGAAGTCTTGCCGCAGCCTTCGTGTTTCGTCGGTCGAGGTGTGTGACCGTCACCGCAGGGTTCGCGGACTCGAGATTCGAGGTTTGGTTCCGACGGGTGAATCGATGCCGGAGGCGCGTCTCCGGCCGGTCGAAGGACGGGCCGAGTCCGCTTCTCCGTCTTCGTGTCGTCGGATCGACCTCGGGTGAGGGCGATATGCGAGCGATGCTCCTGCTCCCGCGGTCCCCCATGCGGCGTCGTCTCGAAAGTCAGCTCGAGGGTCGCGGGTTCGTCGTCGATGTGTGCGCCGACGCCTCCCGCGCCGTCTCGGAAGCGACCGCCGAGATTCGCGCGGTCATCGTGGTCGACGTCTCCCTGTTCGGGGAGGACAGCGTCCGTGTCGTGGAGCGGCTCCGCGCTCATCCGTCCACCGAACAGAGCGTCATTCTCGTGTGGACCGAGACCGATCGGATCGGCCACGGGGAGGCGCTCATCGAGGCGGGGATCGACGACTACCTCGCGCCATCCCAGGGCGAGTCCGAGTGGTCGGCTCGGCTGCGCATGGCGGAGCGTCGGTCGATCCAGCGCGAGGCGCGAGCCATCCGGGCGACGGATGCCGAGTTCGACTTCGGGGCGCTCGCGAACACGATTCCGGTGATGTTGTGGGTCGCTTCGCCGGACGGTGAGGCGCAGAGCTTCAGCCGATGCTACCTCGACTACACCGGTCGGTCCGAAGAGCAGGAGCGCGGGTTCGGTTGGTCGGAGGCAGTCCACTCCGAGGATTACAGTCGTTGTCTCGACTCCTACTTCTCGGCCGTCCGCCGCCGCGAGCCGTTCGAGATCGAGTACCGGCTCCGTCGTCCCGATGGCTCCTACTCCTGGGTCTGCGCGACCGGGGTACCGCGTCGCGATTCGAGCGGCAACCGCGGTTTCGTCGTGTCGTGCCTCGACGTGCAGGCGCGCCACACCCAGGAGAGCGAACAACGGTCGTCCGACGAGCGACTGCGAGTGGTGCTCCGCAACCTACCCGTTCCGGTGATCGCGTTCGATGAGAGAGGCCGGATCTCGGTCTGGAACCGAGAGTGCGAACGACTCCTCGGGTATCGCGCCGAGCGGTTGGTCGGTGAGCCGTATCCGCTCGACCTCCTCGTTCCGGAGGAGCTCGATCGACGCGGGCTGTGGGACGAGTGGGCGAGTCCGCGCGAGCCCTACTACGGTCGAGAGATCGCCTTCGCAGACGCTACGGGACGCGCTCGAACCATCGCGTGGTCGAACCTCAGCTCGGAGCTTCGGGTGCCCGGGTGGTCGAACTGGGTGATCGGTGTCGATCAGACGACGCGAGTCGAATCGGAGGCGCGGAGCGCAGCGCTCGAGACGCGCCTCCGCGAGTCGCAGAAACTCGCGGAGTCGCGCGACCTGATCGACTTCGTGACCCACGATCTGAAGGGTCTGCTCACCGTCGTGCTCGCCGAGGCGGCGCTCCTTCGCTCGGACCTTCCCGGGGATCATCCGTCGCGGAACGCCGCATCCCGTGTGGTCGACGGTGCCCGCGCCGCCGCCGACCTTTCGGTGCAGCTGTTCTCCTACGTCACGGGGGCGCCCGTGGTCTCCGAGTCCGTCGATCTCTCCGAGCTGCTGGGCCAGCAGCGGTTGCTCCTCGAGGCGGTCGCGCGTTCTCGGCCCCTGGCGTTCGCCTTCGACGATGGACTACGGCGTGTGTCGATCAACCCCACGCAGTGCGTGCGAGTCGCGCTGAACCTTGTCGCGAACGCCTCGGACGCGTTGGGGGATCGAGCGGGGACGATCCGTTTGGCGACGCGCCGCGCCACGCCGGAGGAGTCCGAG
>JAGQRC010000881.1 GCA_020425835.1 Planctomycetota bacterium
TGATCTGCGTCTACGCGACGGTCGAGAAGATCCCGATCGACACCCCACCGACGAGGAGCCCCACCACCAAGAGATTCCGAGCCACGACCGCCTCCTTTCCCGCGAGCGCCTCGCTCGCGCCCGCGGTCGTGCAAAGGCCATGCGCTCGATCGGAGTTTCTCCCAACAGTCGCCTTGGAACACCTGGAGAGGTCGGCGAGAATCCCCGGCTCACACCCTACCGAACTCCGAAGACTCTCGACTCGTGGAGGTTCCATGCGGTCCACCGCCTCGCTCCGTCCGATCACGCTCTTCGGCGGGATCCTCGTCGCCGCCGCGACGCTCCCGTGGCTGGGCGCCGATCTCGGCGGCGCTGCTCCCGGGGAAGTCGCGCGCGCGGACACCCCCGCGGCGAGCGCGGAACGCGTGCGCTTCGCGTTCTGGAACGTCGAGAACCTGTTCGATTCCGAGGACGACCCCACCAACCCGGGCGACGACGAGTACCTCCCCGCGAACGGTTGGACCGATGAGCGCTACCACAAGAAGCTCGATCACCTCGCCGAGCTCATCGCGGAGGTGGACCCTCATCTGCTCGGCTTCGCGGAGGTCGAGAACCGTCGCGTGCTCGCGGACCTGCTCCAGCACCCTAAGCTGAAGGACAAGGGGTACTCGATCGTCCACCGCGACTCGCCCGACAAGCGCGGCATCGATCTCGCGCTGATCTATCGCGCTCCGTTCTCGCTCCCGAACCCGGAAGCGGCGACGCTGCACCCGATCGAGATCCCCAAGCCGACTCGAGGTGTGTTGAGCGTCCCGATGCAGGCGAACGGTCACGTGCTCCACGTGCTCGTGAACCACTGGCCGTCGCGCGGCGGGGGCGAGGAAGCGGTCGGGTTCCGGCGCTCGGCGGCGCAGGTCTGCCGCAGCGTGATCGCGAAGATCGAGCAGTCCACTCCCGGCGATCCCGACATCCTCTTGATCGGCGACTTCAACGACGACCCGTTCGACGACTCCGTCCGGAAGGAGTTGAACGCGGTGCGATCGAAGAACGCCGCCCTCAACCGCAAGAACGTCGACCACCTCTACAACCCGACCTGGGCGTTCCTCGGGCAGACCGATGTCGGCACGCTCTACTACAACGGCGATTGGGTCTGGAACGTTTTCGACCAGGCGATCGTCAGTCGCGGTCTCCTCGATCCGGCGGGCTTCCAATGGGTGGATGATTCACTCTCGATCCACGCTCCCGACAAGGTCCGCGACCACCTCCGACGGCCGAAGTGGTTCCGCAAGAACAACCGCTCGGGCCAGTGGACCGAGGGCTACAGCGACCACTTCATGATCCACGGCGAGCTCCAGGTCGCTCCCGCGGCGGCGGGCTGATTCGGCGGTCCTTCGCGTGTTTCGGTGAGGCCGGGTCCCGAACCTGCAACAGGCTGGTTCGCAACCACGGGAATCGCCGCAGAGGAGATTCGGCCGACCCAGACCGGGGGTCCAGGATGTACAATCGCTGGACTCAGGGTTCGCTCCCCGGTCCCCAATCGAAACCAGCGAGGTCTTCATGCCCCGTTCGTCCGCCATCCCGTTGGCGTTGGCTGTCGCCCTCTGTCTCGGGCTGGCTCGACCGTCCGACGCACAGAGCATCGGTCCCGACGTGATCGTCGATGAGATCGACGTGATCTACAAGTGGGGCTCGATCCTCAACCTGACGGCGTACTCGTTCTCGACCACGTCGTGCAACATCGGTGACATCGACGCTCCGTGGTTCGAGTTCACCAACGAGCATCCCGTCATCTCCTGCAACATGTATCGACTCGAGAACGGGCGGTTCGAGCAGATCGGGATCAGCTGGCTCAAGCACGGATTCTGCGCATTGAGCCAACCGGGCTGCGGAACCTGCGCGCCGTCCGGTTGCGAGATCCTCTCGGTCGGTTGCCGAGACACGTACGGTTCACAACTCAACGGGCAACAGGCCGGCCTCGGGCCGCGGTACGAGGTCAACGCCGCGACCGGCGAGTTCCCCTACCCGTTCGACACGATCGGCGTGACCGGGCCGGTCAACTACAAGCGGATCCAGGTGCAACAGTCCGACCTCGACCCCACCCTCCATCCGACGGCGACCTACCTGTACGAGAGCCAGTA
>JAGQRC010000882.1 GCA_020425835.1 Planctomycetota bacterium
TCGCTCCGGTCGGATAGCGGAGGATCCCGGTGGACTCCCCGTCGCCTGCGAGATCGAACAACAACTCGTCGATCTCCGACTCCGTCAGCCGGTCGCACGGAACGATGACGAACGGCGAACTCGCCGTCCGACCCACGGCATGGATCTTCCGCGCCGCGAGCTCCTTGCCCGTTCCCTCATCTCCGGTCAACAGGACCGGTCGATGGAGCAAGCTGACTCCGACGATGAAGTCTCGGAGTTGCTCGATTGCAGCGCTCTCACCCAATAGCGGTGAGATCTTGTGCGCGGTCTTGCCATCACTGAACACGACGGACTCCCCACCCGCACCGTTTCGAGTTGGAATACGCGTCCCTACGGACGATCGGGTACGGCGGTGTGTGGAAGAAGAGGAACATCGAAGAATACAACTCCGGCTTCGACAACGTCAAACGCACGCGGACGACCGGAGTGCGAGATAGCGAGCACACGAGAGCAGGAGATCCGTAAGTTCCTCCACCGATTCGATCCCGTCGGCCCCTCCCAGCATCGACAGGAGCCGAGTGATCGCCACGCGATCGGGAGAGGCATCGGCCATGGCGGAACGAACGTCCTGCACGAGCAGACCGAACAGACCGAGGATCCGATCACCTTGACCATCGTGTGTCCCCAGATGGAGCAGCACCGACGGCTGAGTCTCGATCCGCTCGATCCGCGGGCGGTGGTCCGCGGGTTGGCCGAGGTGACGACCGAGTCCCGAGATCAACTCCCCGAACTCGACGAGCGCGCGACCGAGAGTGCCCGGATCCGTGCACGATCCATCGAGCTCGATCTCCAGGCGGTTCCGCTCCGCGCACGAAGGATTCGGGTCGGTGGACCTCACGGAAGCGACGAGCTCCGGCGCGAGACCGAGAAGACCGGGGCAGGACTCGGCTTCCTCCACGGAGATTCCCTCGACATCGATCTTCCGAGCGATGGCTCCCTCGAACGATGCGCCGCGAATCACCGCGGAACGCAGGTCGACGGACTCGAGCAGCGTGCTGTCGAACCGCGCTCCCGACAGATGCGCCTCGCTCAGGTCGACCTGCCGGAGATGCGCGCCGTGGAGGTCCGCCGTATCGAGGTTTGCTGCCGTCAGGGTCGTTCGGTGGATCGAGGCGCTCTTCAGGTGCGCCCGATAGAAGTCCACTTCGGACAGATCGGCATCCGCGATCTCGAGACCGATGAACGAGGCCCGAGCGAAGGAGACTCGCGCGTAGCGGTTGCCCTGGAGCTTCGGGTCGTCGAACTCGGACCGCAGGAACCGAACGCCGATCAGATCGCAATCCCCGATGGTCGTGCCCGAGAAGTTCCCGTCGTCGAAGTGCGCATCGACGATCCGACAGCTCATCAGCTCCGCTCGGCTCCAGTTGACACCGGTCGCGCCCACCCGCTCGAGCGTGGCGCGATCGAGGCGAGCTTGGAACAGGTTGCAACGGTCGAGTCGGGTTCTCTCCATGTGCGCTTCGGAGAGATCGCAGCCCTTCATGCTCGCGCCGGAGAGGTCGGCGCAGTCCAGGTTGACCCGCCGCAGATTGGCACCCGAGAGGTTCGCGGCAGCGAGCCTCGCGCCCGAGAGGTCACACCCCTCCAGATTCGCGCCGGCGAGCTCCACCCGTTCGAGGTTGACGCGACGGAGGTCCGCCTGGGTCATGTCGCATCCGGCGAGATCGACGCCACACAGCGTCGCCTCCTGGAACGAGATCTTCGGCAACACGTCGGGGAAGTGGACGCGTTCCAGGCGGGCTCCTTCGAACGAGACACCGGCGAGTTCGGTGCCGCTGAAGTCGAAGTCCTCGAAGCAGGCGCCACGCCACTGGACGCCCGAGAGCGACGTGTCCTCGAACCGAGTTCCACGGATCAGCGACCCCGCGAACGTCGACTCTCGAAACTCGCAGTGGAGCAACGACGTGTCATGGAAGACGGTCCCGTCGAAGCGACAGCGATCGAGCCGGCACGAACGAAGGACCGCGCCGCCGAGGTTGGACGAAGAGAAGTCGGCTCCGACGATGGCGAGCTCGGTGAAGTGCGCACGGAAGAGATTGCAGCGCACGAACCGCGCGCCCTCGAGCTGGCAGCTGGTGAACCGAGCCTGCCGAAG
>JAGQRC010000883.1 GCA_020425835.1 Planctomycetota bacterium
GGGACGACCTCCGGACCGGGCGGCGGCAACGCATCCGCGGGCGGCGCGCTCGGGCTCGGTCGTCGCCACCCATCGCGGGACAGGTCCCAGACGAATCGACCCAGACCGGAAGCCGGCGCCACCTCGAGTCGGCGAACGGTCGCCCCGTCGGCATCCGACACCGTCACCTTCATCTTGGGCGACGACGATTCGGCCAATCCTTTCGCTGCGCTCTCGCCCGGCGGATTCCAGTAGGTGATCCGCGCGCCATAGGGTCGGTTCGTGCCCTGGTACTCGCCGTCCGCGGCGAATCGGCTCGATGCGGGTCGACCCCGCCAGTGTTGGACGGCGGGCCGCGGCTCGAACACCGTCAACGTGCCCGCCGAGCGCGTCGACCGGAGGTTGCGCAGCGCGGTGATGTCGTCGACGACGAAGACCCCGCGACCGTGGGTCGCGATCACCAGGTCGTGCTCCCGAGGGTGGATCACGAGGTCCATCACCGAAGCGGTCGGGACCCCGTGCCGGAACGCGAGCCACGATGCGCCGGCGTCCCAGCTGACGAAGAGCCCGAGCTCGGTGCCGAGAAAGAGCAGATCGGGATCGATGAGGTCCTGAACCAGAACGAGCGCATGTCCGCGAACTCCTTCGTTGGAGAGCCGCGCCCAGCTGCGGCCGTAGTCATCGGTCCGGAACGCGTAGGTCGCGAAGTTCCCCCGTCGGTGGTCATCGAAGACGACGAATGCCGTGCCGCTGTTGTGGGGCGACGGCTCGATCCTCGGGATCCACGACTGACGCGGCACCTCGGGAACATGACGCTCGACGCTCGTCCACGTGGCCCCTCGGTCTCGGCTGACATGGAGCCGTCCGTCATCGCTCCCCGCCCACAGCACGTCCGTATCGATCGGGCTCACCGCCAAGGCGACCAGCGTCGTGTAGTTCTCCGCCTCGGTGACGTCGGGGGTCAATCCGCCACTCTCGCGTTGACGCTGCCACTCGGGATCATCGGTGGTGAGATCGGGACTGATGACGGTCCAGGTCCGTCCGCCGTCCTCGGTCCGATGCACGAACTGGCTCCCGAAGTAGAGCGTGTCCGGATCCTTGGGATCCATGGCGAGCGCGGCATTCCAGTTGAACCGCAACTCGATGTCGCTCTCGGCCACCGGCTGGACATCCCGCACTTCTCCGGTGCGGAGATTCCACGCGACGAGCGCACCGCCCTGGCTCATCGCGAAGCCGCGCATCGAGTCGCGCGGATCGGCAACGGCGTCGAACCCGTCGCCGAAGGCCAACTCCTGCCAGTCGTGGTTGCGAATCCCGCCATCCTTCCACACCGCGGAGGGACCGCGCCAGGAGCCGTTGTCCTGGAGACCGCCGTAGATGTGGTAGGGCAGGTCCATGTCGACATTGACGTGATAGAACTGCGCCAGCGGCAGGTTGCGCACGAAGCGCCAGGTCCGACCGCGGTCGCGCGAGATCGCGATGCCCCCATCGTTGCCATCGATCAGGTGATCGGGATCGCGCGGGTCGATCCACAGCGCGTGATGGTCGGGATGCACCTTCCAGTCCGCGAGCACCCGGAAGCTCCTCCCCCCATCGTCGGAGACGCTCAACATCGACCAGAGGCTGTAGACCCGATCGGGGTCGGAGGGATCGACTCGGATGTCGCCGAAGTAGAACGGTCGATTGCCGACGTTGTCGCCGGCGCCGACGCGCTGCCACGACTCACCGCCGTCGTCGGACCGATAGAGCGCGTTCTCGGTCGCTTCGATCAGCGCGTAGACCACGCTCGGGTCGGACGGCGCGATCGCGAGTCCGATCCGACCGAGCTCTCCGCCGGGCAAGCCGTTGGACGCGTCGAGCCGCTTCCAGCTCTCACCGCCGTCGTAGGTCAGGTGGAGCCCCGATCCCGGTCCGCCAGAACGGAAGAACCACGGCCAACGACGGTACTCCCACATCGCCGCGAGGAGCTTGTCGGGATTGCGAGGGTCGATCACCAGGTCGCTGCATCCCGTCCTCTCGTCGACGGACAACGACTTCATCCAACTCTTGCCGCCATCGGTCGTCTTGTAGACGCCTCGGTCCGGACCCTCCTCCCACATCGATCCCATCGCGGCGACGTAGACCGTCCGCGGAT
>JAGQRC010000086.1 GCA_020425835.1 Planctomycetota bacterium
ATCTCCGCGAAGGTGATCTCGATCTCGTCTCCGGACCATCGAGAACGGGGCACGGTGATCGACTCCGAAGTGACGACGATGCGTTGGGGGTTCGAGAGCCGTAGGATCGCCGAGAGAGCGATGAGCACGACGAGCAAGGCACCGAAGCCCGCGAGTCCCCAGAGGAAGATCGTCGCCCCGTCCACGGAGAGCTCGATCCCCGAAACGCGCAGGGGCCGCTCGTTCGTGGCGGCCGTGCGACCGACAATGACCGCGCACGCGCCGAAGAAGAGGGCACAGAAGACGAGAGTCCGCCACTTCGGACGGTAGTCGTATCGGGACTGCATGCTCGGAGGTCCTCCAGCGATCGGGGGAAGAGCCGGTGCCCAGAGAGATCGGACCTCGTCTCGTGAGCGTCAGCGATCTCGCTTCGCCGTCGCCGGAGGAGCGTCGCGAAAGACCCGGCGAAGCTGGACGGAGGTCGAGACACGCTGGAGCCGGACCGACACCGCTTCGATCCGAACGATCAGCGGCTCACGATTCTCTCCGGCACCTCGCCCCCGCACGCGGCGACCAGAGACATCGTGCTCACGCCGACGATCTTCCGTTGGTGAAGGTCGGTCACGGGGGGTCCCGCGGCCGATCAGGCGAGCGAGTCCTCTTGCCGCAGTCGCTCGTGTCGGCGCTCGTGCATCGTCCACCCGACGGCCGAGAGGATGAAGCCGAGGGCACTCGACACCGCAGCGATGGACACGATGAGCACCACTATCCCGAAGGGCGTGCCCTGCGGTGAAGAGAGCACTCCGCCCAGCGCAGCACCGGCAAGGGTCCCGACGTAGACCCCACGACGGAGGTGGCGATCTCGCGCTCGCGCGGTGACGTCGCACCGATTCGCCGAATGGCAACGGGGGCACTCGACGACCGTCGAGCGGTTCCCGAGGTCGATGCCGCAGTGGGGACACCGCGTCGTCGACGCCTCGACTCTTCGGCTGCACTGGCGACACGCGATGGACATGGCTCCCATCCTGGATCGATCATCGGACCCGCGATGTTCCCCCGGACTCGGGTTCATTGTGCGAGCCGAGTCTCGTCCGGGCAACCGGCCGTCCCGCGCGTGAGGTGCCCCAGGATGAAGTGCGACAACGCGGGATGGCACTTCGGCCATCCCGCGCTGTCCGTGTTTCCACGATCGAAGTCGACCTCAGGGCAAGATCCCCAACGACGCGAACGTCGGGTTACCCGCTTGGCCCGAGTAGCCGGGGATGACCACGTCGAGGGTCGTCGCGCCGATGCCGAAGTGGCCGGCGAGACACTCGGCGAGAACGCCGCGGAAGTCGGTGAGGTGCGACACGTAGCGACCGTTCGGCGTGGAGAACATGTCTCCCGCCGCCCAGGTCGTGGCGTCGCAGTTGTACACGCCTCCGTTGACCGAGCCCCCTGCGACGAACATGCAGGATGCCTCACCGTGGTCGGTGCCGTTCGAGCCGTTCTCCTCGGAGGTGCGACCGAACTCGGAGACGGTGACCACGAGCACATCGTTCCAGATACTCTGGAGGTCGAGGCTGAGTGAACGAATGCCGTGTCCGATCTGCGCGAGGAGGTTGGCCTGCGCGCCATTACCCGCGCCCTGCGCGTTGTGCGTGTCGAAGCTGCTGATCTCGAGACCGGCGATCTGGAGATCGGTGAGCTTCAGTAGCATGGCGGCATCGCGCAGCTGCTCGAAGAACGGGAACGCTGCGGCAGCGAAGCCCTCGGGGTTGTCGACGTCGGGGTAGGTCGCGCCGTTCTCCGGAATGTAGGTCGCCGGATCGACACCCGCCGCTTCGAGCGTGGTCAGGCTCGACCCCAGCGCGAGACCCGTGTTCCGAACCAGCTCGTCGTAACCCACCTGATTCGAGGCTTGACCGTACCATCCCATCAATCCGCGTCCCGGCTGCATGCCCGGCGCGTTGCCGAGGAGCTTGGCGGATTCCGGCGAACCCGGAGCGCCGAGCCGGTAGTTCGCGATGCTCGGGATGTGCGGGATGATCGTGGAGCCCTTGAACAGGAGCATCAGCTGGCTCGAGATGCTCGCCGCCGCCAGCGGGTTCGCCTGCAGGTCGAGCGTCTCGACGATGTGACGGTAGAGCCATCCCTCTTCGAGATCGCTCCCCGGGATCGCATTCTCCCAGAAGTGTTGGCTGTCGAAGTGCGAGCGCGACTGTCCCGCGTAGGCGACCCGATGGATCGTGGCGAGGTCCCCGGCGAGGTGCACGTCGTGCAGCGCGGAGAGCGCCGGGTGGAGCTTGGCGAAGCCGTTCCCGAGATCGAGCGCGTCCACGTCGGGGATGAACAGGCTGGGTCGATTGGTGTCGTTGTATTCGGGATCGCCGTAGGGAATCACGGTGTTGACGCCATCGTTTCCGCCGCGCATGAAGATCACGAGCATCTTCTTCGCGGGGAGCGGCCCTCCCGCTGCGAACAGCGACGAGGCGAACGGCGAACGAAGGACCGGGCCGAGCATGCCGAGGGCGACCCCCGATGCCCCGAGCCCGAGAAAGCGTCTGCGGTCGAGTTTCATGGGTGGCTCCTCTTTACTGCATCTGGGACTGGGGGGCGGCGAGGATCAGACCGACGGTCGCTCGGATCCGATCTCCGTAGTTCGCGTCCGACGGAACGAGCGGGAGCGGCAGGCCATCGAGGTCGGTACTCAGGAAGTCGATCGCCACGGCGCGCTCGGCGACGGTGTAGTTGTTCTGGAACGTCCGAGCCATCCAGAAGTCGACGATCGCCGCGGCGTCGTTCAGCGGAACGCCCGCCGTGGTCATGATCGCCACCGGGTCGAAGGCGAGGTTCGGTCCGCCTTCGGCGAGGAGCGTCGAGAAGAGCACACGGTTCAGGAGATCCGTGCTCCCCATCCAGTCGAACCCGTACTCGGAGCGGCCATCCGGCGTCTCGAAGGTGAACGGCACGTAGTTCAAGCCGCGGAGGCCGGCTTGCGTGTTGCCGGCGATCCCGTTGACCAGCGGCAGGCCATTGGTCACCACGCCCGCGCCGCGGGCCCGTGCGATCACGTACTCGAAGGGCGTGTAGACCTTCGTCCAACGATACTGTCCGCCGAGGAAGTGGTCGGAGTAGAGGATCGTCGCGACGACCGAGCGGATGTCCCCGTCCGTCGTGAGCCAGGTCCCGATGCAGTCCGCCACGAGATCGGTCGGCGGCTCGTCGTCCAAGAGCCGCTGGATGAGCTTGCGAGAGACGTGCTCCGCGGTGAACGAGAGACCGGACAGGTGCTCGATCACCTCGAAGCCATCGAGGACGCCGGTCGGACTGCCCACCGGTCGAGCCGGGATCACCAGCTCGTGTGGCTGTCCCGCGAAGATCACCTTCTCATCGTAGTCGTGGAACGCGGGGCGGAACTTGAAGCTCCACTCGCCGAGCGGGTCATCGTTCGCGAGGCAACCCGCCGCGGGGTCGCCGACATCCGCGGGATCGACCTTGCACACGGTCCAGCCGGTGAAGCAGCGGGCGAGCTCCTCGATGTCGGACTGCGTGTAGCCGTTGTCGACCCCCATGGTGTGCAGCTCGAGCAACTCGCGCGCGTAGTTCTCGTTCGGCTGGCCGACCCGGTTCGTGAACGAGTCGAGGTAGATGATCATCGCCTTGCTCGTCGCGCTGGCGAGCAGGAGGTCGTGGAAGGTCCCCAACGCGTTGTCGCGGAAGGCCTGGTTCTCCTCGTGCTCCCAACCGGTCCCGATCGCGCGCGCCTCCGCGGGCGTGTAGACATCCACGCCGGCGACGCGCACGTTCCGGAGGAACTGGAAGCTCGTCGCGAACTGCGTATTGAAGTGGTTCTCCCAGAAGTCGACCAGCGCCTCCTGGAGCTGTCGCTCGCTGTACAGCCCGCGCACCACCTGTTCTCGGACCAGGTCCCCCGTCACCGAGTCCGATTGGAGCCCGCTGAGGTTGTCGTTCAGGAGCGTGTTGCCGGTCTCATCGATGAGCTCCGGGTTCAACTGCTCGTCGATGTAGTCGAGGGCTCCGATCGTCAGGACGTGGACGAGCCCGGCGGGGGTCGGGCCGAAGCCCATGCGTCGCATCAAGTGGGCGGCGAGATCGATGTCGGTATCTCCGGCGCACGGCGCGTACGACTCGCAGGAGAGCGCCGGCGTCGCGGTCGGGTCGGGCCCACAGGTCTGGGGTGCGGGGATCGGGACCCCGCCGCTGAAGAGGTGACTCAGCAGAAAGATGACGTCGGCGATGTCGACGGCTTCGTCGTCGTTCGTGTCGGCCGCGTCGTCGCACGCGAGTGCGCCGACCCCGCCGAAGAGGTGGTCGAGGATGGCGATGCCGTCCCCGATGTCGACCGCGGCGTCGACGTTGGCGTCACCCCGGACGAAGTGCTGATGGAGTGGCACAGTGCTCTGCGCCGAAACGACACCCGCGAGCGCGAGTGTCAGCCACGCCGTGTGTAGGACCGAACGGACGATCAAGGGTCTGCCCTCTCCGGTTCGAGTGGAAAACGTCCGAGAACCCCGAGGGCTCGGAACGGGTTGCGGCGAATCCGGGACTTCCGAACGGGGACGACTCGGATTGCGAAAAGTCACGTCAGGTCACCCGTCACCCCCATCCGGCGCGTCGACGGGCGATGGGAAGCCGCTCGACGCTCGCGTTCGCCCGTCGGCGTCGATGATCATCGCGTCCGTACCGGGGAGCTCCTCGACCAGGACGAGGGCGCGATCCGGCTCCAAGACCGAGAGCGCCGAGGCCCAGGCGTCGGCGCGCGCCGCGGGCCAACGCTCGCCGTCCGAGACGACGACGGTCACCGCGCACGAGTGGGTGACACCGAGACCGGTGCGCGGATCGATGATGTGCGAGTACCGTCGTCCGTCGATCTCGACGAACTGCTGCGTGTCGCCGCTCGTCGCCACTGCCGCGTTCGCCAGCTCGAACCGCGCACCGCTCTCCGTCAGGTCCCGTCGCGACTCGATCCGCCATCCCGACCCCCCGGGCGATGCGCCGATCGCGACGTCCCCCCCGCCATCCACCAACGCCGCGTCGAACCCGCGTTCACGCAACGTGGCGAGCGCTTCGTCCACGGCGTAGCCCTTCGCAATGCCGCCGAGATCGATCCTCATGCCCGGTCGGCGGAGCTCCACCGCGCGGCGGTCGGGGTCGAGGTCGATGAGACGGTATCCCACGCGGCCGGAGCACTCGGCGAGGCGCCGCTCCGACGGGAGGGCTCGCTGGCGTCGCGATCGCCGCCAGAGCTGCACGAAGGGTCCGACGGTGACGTCGAACGCTCCGCCGCTCCGGCGAGACACGTCGACCGCGAGGGTGAGGAGTTGGAACAGATCCTCACTGACGGGTCCGGGACCGAGGCCCGCGTGTGCGTCGAGCCGTTGGACCTCGCTGTCCACCCGGTAGTCGGAGGCGACCCGCTCGATCTCCGCGATGCGCGCGAACGCCGCAGCCGCCGCCTCCCGAGCCGCGCCCGCCGCACCTCCCGCGATCACGATCCGGAAACGCGTCGCCATGTGGGTGGCTACGAATTCGTGACGACCGACCGGCTCGCCGCGACTCTCCGGCAGCGGAGTCCCCGCCGCGCAACCCGCACCGAGCAACCCGGCGAGAAGCGCGATCACAGCCCTCGTGCGTTCTCTCCGGATCGGGTGGAGGCTCCCGGACGGAATCTCGGATGACGGTGAGGTCCGGGCTTCTCGATTCCGTCCACGACAGGAAAGGCCCTCCATGCGCGTCAGCTCGATTCTCGTCGGTTGGGTGCTCTGCTCGGCGACCTCCGCGTTCGCGGGGAGCGACCTCCTGAGCATCATGTACCCGCCGGATCCGGTCCAGCCGGGCGACTCGTTCGACATGGCCGTCACCTTCGACCACCCTTCGGGCGCCCCGGTTCTCGCCTGGACCTTCTTCGCCTGCCACGATCCCGACGCGATCTCCCTCTTCGGTGTCGAGCTCGGATCGGACGCGGCGAACCTCAACGGCGGCGCGGGACCCGACTTCTTCCTCGGTGAGGTCCAGCCGGATGGTGCCCTGATCGACGTCGTCACCTCGTTCTCCGTCGACGATGCCATCCCGGTCGGCTCGTCGCTGCACCTCCACACGCTCCAGTACCAGGCCCTCACGGAGGGTTCGACCACGGTCGACTTCTGCGCCGTTCCCTACGGGCCGCCTCTGTTCACCGACATCAATGGTGGAGAGGACATCCCGCCGACGATGCCGGGTGACGTCTACGTGGGAACCTCGCCGAACCCCGACGACTACCTGCTCTACTTCACCGGAGATGCGAACCCGATCCTCGGTGGTTCGGCAACCTTCGAGGTGAGTTCACGCGTCACATTCCCCGGCGGCGAGGCCATCCAGTCCTGGTCGATGGGGGTCTGCACACTCGGATCGAGCGTCGTGGCGGTCGAGGTGGCCGAAGGAGGCGCGGTCCCCCCGAGCCCCGACTTCTCGGTGATCCAGATCGATCCGGGTCAGGGCTGGCTCGCGGTCTGTATCCTGAGCTTCACCGGTCCCGCCTTCGTGCCCCCGGGAATCGGAGTCGAGCTCTACTCCGCGCAATACGAGGCGCTCACCGTCGGGGCAGCGCAGTTGTGCTACTGCGACAGCCTCGTTCCCCAACCGCCCGAGCTGCTCCCGGTTCCCGTCGAGACACTCTTGGTCGGCGTCAGCGGGTTGTCGATCGATCCCCCGACCCAGTGCTTCGACATCGTCGTGCAGTCCGCCACTGCGACGACGTTCGTCCGGGGCGACGTCAACGACGACGGTGGGGTGACGATCGCCGACGCGATCACCGGCCTCGGGCAACTGTTCTCGGGCGAGCCGATCGACTGCGCTTCGAGCGGCGACGTGAACGGTGACGGAGGCTACGACATCGGTGACATGATCTCCCTGTTGAACTACCTGTTCAGCGGTGGCCCCCCACCGGTCGAGCCGTTCCCCGGCTGCGGCGCTCCGGCGAGCGCCGACTGCGCGTCGTTCCAGAGTTGCCCTTGAGCCACCGCTCGGCGCTGCTTCCGCACGACGAGCGATTCCCTTTCCCCGGATCGGGTGGAGTTGCTACTTTGGGGCGACTCCACGGCTCCATGCATTCGGGTCGATCGACGACCGACGTGACGGTGGAGGTCCGGGCTCTGGCTGACGCGCGTCGAGCAAGTCGAATCCCCCGCGAACTCCGGATCGAGCCTCGCCGAACGCGCTCGCGGGAGGCGTTGCATGCGTCATGGGATCGCTCTGTCGGCTGTCCTCTGGGGATCACTCCTACTCCTGAACATCGGCGTCGTCCTCGGCGGAGATGACCGCGGAGGCGGTGCGACTCCGGAGCCGCCGTCCACGACGTCGCCGGTCGTGAACGCCGCGTCGGATTGGCTGCACGAACACCTCGCGCAACTCGCTCGGTCCGAGGCGATCGAAGACCTCGACTTCGTTCCCGACTTCCGAGTGCGGCTCCTTCGCGGAGATCGGACGGTCCTGGCCTATCGGTTCACCCAACACGGGATTCCGGTCGAGGGCGCGCGAGCTCGGTTGCTGGTCGCCCACGAGGCGACGTCGGCGACGGTTCTCGGGGGGACCGTCGTCACCGAGCGGCCGCTCGACCCCGGGATTCCGCGGCTGCCCACGATCGACCGAGGCGTCGCCATCCGTGCTGCGCGGAGGCTGGACGAGGCCGTCGGTCTCACCCACTGGGGTGATCCCGAGCGGGTGATCGTCGGCCCGGCGAGCTTCGCGTCGCTGTCGCGATCCCACTTGGCGTGGAAGGTGTCCGCGCATTCCTCGCTCGATGGGGGTCGATCGGATCTGCGATCGACCACCTTCTTCCTCGATGCCCACGACGCCACGCTCCTCGGCTTGCGCGAGGAACGGTGCGACGACGGCATCCGCGGGAACGTCGCGGGGAAGGCGACGCCAGGCCTCGAGCCCGATCTACCCAGCAACCCCCCGACGCCGATGGTCGTCCCCGATGCGGAGGTGGCGGTGCCCTCGCTCGTGTCGACGCTCACCGACGAGGCGGGTGCGTACGCGTTGGCCGTGGCACCGATGTCGGTGGTGGGCGTCCAGACGGAGCTCGTCGGACCTTGGGTCGTCGTCACCCCCGAGCAGGGATCGCCGTTGACCCAGGCGAGCATCGTCGAGTCGCCGGGTGTCGCCGACTTCGTCTTCAACAACGGGCCGCAGGAGTTCGCCACGAGCCAGCTCAACGCCTACCTGCACACCATAGGAACGCGGAACTTCTACCGGTCGCGCGCGCCATCCTTCGCCCCCCTCGATGTTCCGCTCCCCTGCTTCGTGAATCTCGACGACAGCTGCGGTGCGTTCTTCCTTCCGGAGCCGCTGCTCTCGATCAACTTCCACGCGGCGGGAGGCGGTTGTCCCAACACCGCATACTCGACGATCGTCTCCCACGAGTTCGGTCACTTCATCGTCGACCGACTCGGGCTGGAGCAGCTGTCGTTCGGGGAGGGATTCGCCGATGCGCTCAGCGCGCTCCGTTTCGACACGCCGATCATCGGCGCCGACCTGTACGGTCCCGGAGAGCCGATTCGCGACATCGTCGCCGCGGACGTGTCGTTCCCCTGTTTCGGTGAGATCCACGGCTGTGGGCTCGTGCTGGCCGGGGTCTGGTGGGATCTGCGGCAGGAGCTCGGCACACGTCTCGGGTCCGCGCTCGGGCTCGACGTCGCGCGACAGTTGTTCGTCGACTGGAGCCTCCTCACCGTCGGACCGCTCGCCGACTTCAGCGCTCACCCGGGAACCGGGATCGAGGTGCTGTTCGTCGATGATGACGACGGGGACCTGACGAACGGGACTCCGAACTACGCGGCGATCCGTGCCGCGTTCGACCGTCACGACCTTCGGGTCCCGGCGGTGAGGACGTTGGCGTTCGACTATCCGGACGGACGACCCGATCGGCTCTACCCCACGCTCGCGACACCGTTCCGGGTGGACGCCGGCGCGCTCGTGAATGCTCCGCTCCCCGACACCGGCCGACTCCACTTGTCGGTCAACGGAGGGTCCGAGTTCATCGTCCCAATGACATGGCTCGGGGAGAGTCACTACCGCGCCCGCATTCCCGCGCTCCCGGCGGGGGCTCGCGTGGACTACTCCGTCTCGGTGAAGGACGAGCTCGACATTCGCAGCGGCGATCCCTTCGACCCGATCGCGTCGACCTTCACCGTGTTCGTCGGTAGCGAAGCGACCGTGGTCTTCTCCGACGACTTCGAGTCGGACCGAGGTTGGACCTCCGAGGGATCGGCGGTCGAGGGTCATTGGGTGCGGGTCGATCCGGATCCGACGAGCGTCGGTGGTTTCCCGCTTCAACCCGGGGTCGATCACACCGAGGCGGGAACACACTGCTTCGTCACCGGGCAAGGGGTCGCCGATGGGACCATCGATCGAGGCGACGTCGATGGAGGAGCCGTGCTCCTCACCAGTCCGCTCCTCGATCTCTCGGCACCCGGGGTCTACCAGGTCGAGTACTGGCGATGGATCAACGGCCTCCCCGAACTATACTACCTTCC
>JAGQRC010000884.1 GCA_020425835.1 Planctomycetota bacterium
GAGGGGCTCCCGCCGCTGGCGCGGTTGGCGATTCCTGGCCATCGGCGTCGCGGTGAACACGATCGCCTTCATCGTGTGTTGGGTGTGCGCGGTGGTGTTCGATCTCGATGGTGCCCAGGCGGCCGGCGCACTGGCGGGAGCGCTGACCAGTCCACCGACCTACGCCGCCGCCAGCGAAGTGGTGGCGGATCCGTCGACGGTCGCGATCTCGTTCGCGCTGACCTATCCCCTCGGCCTGGTCGGCCTGGTCCTGATGATCCAGGTCCTTCCCCGCTGGTTGGGCGAAGACCTCGCGCGCGGGGCGGGCGCGGACCCCGAGGTTCCCCGAGGACCCCGCCTGACGCCGGGGGGCGCGAGCCCCGAGACCACTCGGACGTTCCGGGTCGAGAACGAAGCGATCGTCGGTCGCCGTCTCGCGGATCTGCGGCTCACCAAGGAGACCGGTTGCGTCATCGCGCGCGTCCATCACAACGACGATTCGACCGAGCCGCCGACCGACCGCTTGTTCGTCCCGAGCGGCGACACGGTTCTCGAGCTCGGCGATCGCGTGATGGTGACGGGACGTCTGGACGAACTGCGGGCGTTCGAGTCGCGCGTCGGACCGGAGGGTTTCGACGCCGAACTCGAGGCGCCGAGGATTCCGGCCCGGCGGATCGAGATCCAGCGACCGGAGATGATCGGCCGCCCTCTCCGGGAGCTGGGCATCATCCAGACGTTCCACTGTGTCGTGACGCGCGTGGAGCGCGGCTCGCTCTGGATCGAACCGGACTCCGAGGTCGTGCTCCGGCGCCACGACGTCATCGAGGTCGTCGGCGAACGCGAGGATGTCCGATCGCTCGCCCGCCGAATCGGCCGGTTCGAGCCCCCGCTCTCCGAGACCGACGTGGCGATCTACGCGGCCGGGATCCTCGGCGGGTCGCTCCTCGGCGCGCTCTCGATCGGTGTGTTCGACTTGCACCTGACCATCGGCATGGCGGGTGGATTGTTGCTCTCCGGACTCGCGCTCGGATGGCGACCGCGCATCGGATCGCTCCGGACCCACGTCCCCCGCGAAGCGCGGCAGCTGGTCCGAGATCTCGGGATCTCGCTCTTCGTCGGGGAGTCGGGACTCCTCGCGGGCGACCAGGTCTTTCGAGGGCTGCGCGAGTCCCCGATCGAATTGTTCCTCACCGGTGCGCTCGTCCACGGGGCCGCGGTGCTCGGCGCGTTGGTCCTGGCGCGTGGGCCGCTGCGCCTTCGCCCGATCGACGCGTGGGGCAGCATCTGCGGGGGCATGACATCGTCGGCCGCGCTGCAGACGGTGCGGCGAGAGTCCGACTCGAACGATGTCGCGGCCTCGTACGCCGCGGCCTACGCGATCGCGAGCATCCTCGCCACGGTCGCCGGTCCCCTCCTCGCCCTCTCCCTCCGTTCCTGATCGATCATTCGCCCGTCCGAGTTCCATCGACGGACGTCGGACCCCGCCGTGCCGTCGCCGTACGACTCGGGACTTGACGCGACGCAGTTCACCCCGAGAATCGAGTCGGGGCTCTCAGCGACATCGTCATTCCTATCGGAACGCGCCGACCGATCAGGGGGATCGTATGCAAATCCGGTTGGCCGAACTGCTCGAGTTCATCGCGAAGCGCTATGCGAAGAGCCGCGTGCTCGAGGAGATCGACCATCAGATCGACGCGGTCCGGCGCGCTCGGCGAGTCGGAGGTCGCCTTCGCGACTTCATCCGCAAAGAGGGGCTCGAGCCGCTGTACGACCGCGGACGCAACAAGGGCGACTACGAGGCCTTCGCGGTCCTCCTCCAACAACTGAAGGTGGACCCGCACGCGCTGCTCGAGATCGATCGTCGACTGCCGCCGTGGGAGCCCTGGCCGGAAGGCCGCGAGCTGATCGTCTTCGTCGGCGAGAAGCGCGTCAACAGTCACACCAAGCTGCCACGACGCGGAGTCGGCGCTCGGGATGCCCAAGCCCTGGCATTCCTCGTCGAGTTCCTGCGGATCACGATCGGCGTCGAGGTTCCCCTCATCTTCCATCCGCTCGAGGACGATCGACCCGACCAGGCCGAGAAGCTGTTCAAGAAGCTGCTGAGCAAGCACAAGTCCGGGATGTTCGTCGCG
>JAGQRC010000885.1 GCA_020425835.1 Planctomycetota bacterium
GAGGTTAGCGCACGGATTGCGACGCGGGGGGACCGGGTCCCGGCGTTGCCCTCTGGTTCTCGGTTCGCAGTCGCCCGAAAGGAAGTGCGCCACATGTTCCAGGTCAGCGCCGCCGCCCCGGTTCTCACCGTCTCTCAGATCCAGGACCGCCTTCCGCTCGTCCGCCGCATCGCCGGGGACCTCGTTTCGGCGTGGGCGCGAATCCTGAGGACGCGGTCGGAGCTCGAGGCGTGTCAGATCAGCTCCGGCGCGGAGCAGCGCGACATGGAGCAGGAACTCGTCGAGCAGCTCGATCGACTCGTGTCGCGCGTCCAAGGGTTGATCGGCGAGGTGGAGCAGCTCGGGGGCTCCTTCCAGGAGTACCGTCGCGGCGTCGTCAATTTCGTGACCGAGCGGGATGGGCGCCACGTCCTCGCCTGTTGGGTTCCGGGGGAGAGCGAGCTTCGTGGCTGGCACGAGCCCAACGAGACCGCGGAACAGTGCAAGCCGTTCTGACGACGCATCGAGGATCGAACCACGGCCACGAGTGAACCGAGGATGGAAGTTCAGAGAGAGGGATGTCATGACCAGCGCGATCACCACCCCCACCGTCAAGTCGAACGAGATGACCGCCAGAGACGTCGACGCTCGCATTCCGCTGCTCGAGCGCATCGTGGGTGACCTCTCCGGGCACTGGGCGCGAATCCTCGAAGCGCGGGGAATGCTCGAGCGCGCCGAGTCGGCCGCTCGTGAGGCGGGCGCGTCGTACACCGCTCAGGATCGCGTCGACGAAATCGTCGAGGAGCTCAATCGGCTGGTCGACCGGGTGAACGGGTGCATCCAGGAGGTCGAGCAACTCGGCGGGACCGTCCAGGAGTACAAGCGCGGGGTCGTCACGTTCCCGATGCGACGCAACGGACGTCTCGTGCTCGCGAGCTGGCGGCGCGGGGAGCCGCAGTTGGCCCATTGGCACGAGCTCCACGAGTGTTTCGCGTACCGCAAGAGTTTGTAGGAGGGCGCTCGGTCGGCCCCGTTCCGGGGACCCGCTCGCGGGTCGTCGGCACTCCCTCGGGGGATCATGGGGAGGGGACGGGCCGCCGAGCGCAACCATCCGCGATTGCGGCGGCGTGATCGCCGCGCGTGATCTCGAAGGTTGAGGGCGCTTCGGGTTCGCTTACACTGCGGTCATGGAACTCGACGACCAGCTCTGCTACTGCTTCCACGTCACCAAGCGGAAGATCGTGAACTTCATCCGCAGAGAACGCCCGCGCCGCGCTTCGCAGGTCTCGGAGTGCTTCGGCGCCGGGACCGGCTGCGGGTGGTGTGTTCCGTTCCTCATCGCGCTCCACGAGCAGATCGTCGGTGACGCTGCCGTCGAGGGCGACGACATCACGGCCGAGCAGTACGAGGCGATGCGCCGCGAGTATCAGCGCGAGGTCGGCCGGGGGGATCGTCCGAGGAACCAGTACTGACCCGAGCCGCCGTCGTCGTCGAACGCAGCAACGAGCCGGCGAGCGCCGCGCGGCTCCGCAGCAGTCGCATGAAGAGAGCGCACTACAAGGGGAACGCGGCCGACAGCGGAGTCGAGCACGAGAGTCCGTCGGGCGTCGGATCGAGTCCGGGGAGCGGGAACGGCGGCGGGGGGGGCGGTCCGTCGGTGAACTGGTAGCTCAGCCCGTAGATCACGTCCGCGAGATCGATCTGCCCATCGTCGTTCGCGTCGGCGGCGTCCAAGCAGTCCAGCGGAAGCTGCAGGAACAGGTAGCCGAGCGTGGCGACCGCGTCGGCGACGTCCGGGAAGCCGCCGCTGAGATTCGTGTCGCCACGGAGGAAGACCTCCGTACCGCCGACGATCAACTGCCCCGTGAGACGCTGTGGCAGATACGTGAACCCCTGCCAATCGAGGAAGGTCGCGGCGACCAGCGGCGCACCGGCCGACGCCGGGATCGTCAAGGGGCTGATGGTTCCGGCGAGGGCGGACGGCGAGACCGTGAACTCGGTGCGGAGGATCTTCTCGTCGATCGCGGGCGGGAGGATCAGCGCGAGCGGCTGCGAGTCGCTCAACAGGACGCGTGAGGTCGCCCAGCCCTCCTCGTTGTCGTACTCCGCGACGAAGAACGCCGGCACCCCGA
>JAGQRC010000886.1 GCA_020425835.1 Planctomycetota bacterium
GCTCGACATCCTGGATGCGGAACGCAGCCGCGTGACGCCGGTTCAACGCGTCGAGTTCGACGTCCTGTACGCCGAAGTGCTCGCCGCCGCCGATCGCCTCTCCGATGCGCTCGACATCATCGACGAGCTCGCCGAGGCCGGTGCGCTCGAGGCGTATCGCGACACGTCGATCTACCGGAGCTACGGCATCCTCCTCTCGAAGGGAGAGCGCGCCGAAGATGCGGTCCGGGTCCTGGAGTCGCTCCCGCTGCATCTCTTCGATGCTTGGGCGTTCGATGCCCTGCTGGAGGCGCTGGTGGCGGATCAACAATGGGAGGCGGCACTCGCCCGCCTCCAGGGCTTGTCGACGATGCCCGAGAAGTACCGCCCCCTCTGGGTCCACTGTGCGGCGAAGTCGGCCCAACGTCGTCTCCGGGGGGCCGACCCCGAGGCAGCGCGACGGCTGCTCGAGGCCTATCTCGATGCGAAGGACTACGACGTTCCCGAGGTCCAGGAGGTCTACCTGCAGATCCTGGTCGAGACCGACCGACTCGATGAGGCGACCGATCTCATCCTGCGCGCCGACCCGAACCTGCTGTCCTACCTCCCGTCGAAGCTCCTCTCGCGGGTGCGCGAGCGCGCGTCGACGGAACTGGCGGAAGAGCAGCGCTTCGGTCTCTTCGTGCGCTTGATGGAGCACGACGACGACCCGGAGCTCGCGAGTCTCGTCTCCACGATGTGGCCTCACTACGGCTCGTACATGCTGCCCCCGGCGAAGTACGTCCTGTCCTACCAGATCCGCTACTTGACGGGTGGCCGCTCGACCAACGATCTCGGGCGCGGCACGGTGGAGCTCGAATGGAAGGACGACCACTTCGAGGCGAAGACCGACGACGGCGAAGAGAAGTGGTGGATCGAGGGTGGAGTGTGGGTTCGGCAGACCGCGACGAGCGAGACGCGGATCCCGTGTCGAGCGAGCGAACGACCGCCGTACGGCATCGAACAGTTTCGCGCGGAAGGCCAGCTGTGGAGCGCGCAGATCGTGGAGATCGGCGTGCCGGTGGAGATCCGCGGTCGGGTCTACCCGAACTGCCTGAAGGTCCACGTGATCAACGAGATGAACCAGAACGTCTACCGCTACGAGTACCTCGCGCCGAACGTCGGGCTCGTCCTCCGCGAGGACTACCGGTTCGGTGAGCTCAATCGCGTCGCCGAGCTGACCAGCGTCCGAGTCGACGACGACGGCCAGTGACCGCCCGCTCGCGACGCGAGGTCACTTCAAGCGTGGATGAGTCGGATCGAGGCGGCGCGCGGCCTTGATCTGATCCTGGGCATCACCCTCCCGACCGAGCTCTCTCAGAATCTGAGCGTAGAGCAGGTGATAGTCGACCAGCGGTTGCGGCGACTCGACGGCGCGCTTCGCCCAGTCCGCGGCGAGCTCTCGCTCGCCGGTGGCCAATCGGATCACCGCGATCTGGTAGGCGAACTCTCCCTCGAACCGCTCGAACCGGCGCTTCTGGTCGCGCAGCCCCTTGTTGTGGGCGCGGCTCGAGAACGGGAGATCACTCGATCCCGGGAGATTGTCGAGCGTCAGGAACACGAGCTCCTCGCGCCGCTTCGCCAACCGTTCGAGCGCCGTCTCGTAGATGCGCGCAGCCTGCCGGAATCGCTCGAGACGCTCCTCGGGTAGGCCCTCCTGGGTCAGTGCCTGCCGATAGACCACTCCCCCGAGCTCCCGCCATGCCTCGGCGTAGACCGGATCGATCTCGATCGCCTTCTCGTAGTAGCCCTGCGCCTCACGGAAGCGGAGGGCCGCTTCGCGAATCCGGCCCAAGTGGTAGTAGGCGAGTCGCAGGATCTCGCTCTGCGCCTCGGTCGACACGCGACGAATCGCGCGCTCGAAGTACTCCTCGGCCGCGATGTAGTCCCCACGCTCCTGGTACGCGATGATCCCGAGGCAGACGAACGGCGGCGCACAGGTCGGATCGGTGTCGATCGCTTGTTGGAGGAACGCCTCGGCTCGTGGGAGGTCGCGCTTCTCCCAAGCGAGCGTGCCTTCCCGCCAGAGCTGGGCGGCGCGGTCCCGCTTGGCGTCGAACGCATCCGGTCGCAACAGCCGAACCAGGGACT
>JAGQRC010000887.1 GCA_020425835.1 Planctomycetota bacterium
CATCCCTCGGGTCATACCCGTCTCCACTGGACACCGTGCGGAGCGGTGATCGCGGTCGGCTTCGAGTCTGGACGCTGCGAACGGTGGAGGGTCGACCCGACGAACGAGCCCACCCTCGCCCCACTCGATCGGGAAGGCCGCTGGCTCGCCTTCAGCCGTAGCGGGTCCGCGCTCCTCGTCGCGGGCGATGAACTCCTCGAGATCGATCTCGCCACGGCGGAGGTTCGGGAGCGCTTCGCGCGGCCGCAGTTCGACATCGAGTTCCCGATCGCCTTCGAGAACGGTTTCCTGGCGCATCTCGAGCTGTGGAGGGAGGGTCGCTGGAGAGTCTGGGAGCTCCGAATCCAAAGCGCGGTGCTCGGCACCGATGGCGAGAGCTTCCCGAGTCACAGCCTGAGCTTCTCCTCGGATGCGCGCTACCTGGTGGCAAGTCCCGACCTCCCGTTCGAGCCGCTCCGAGCGTGGGATCTCTCGAATGGAACGGAAGTGTTTCGCACCCCGCTCGGGAGCGATCATGCGAAGGTCGAGTTCGCGACCGCCGACCGCTTCGTTCAGACCAGCTGGTCCGACCAGGGTCTGCACGTGTGGGACGTCGAGACTCGTGTCGAGGAGAGACCCATAGTCGGTCACTGCAACACGGTCGAGTCGGTTTCGTTCTCGCCGTCCGGCGACCGCCTCGCTTCGATCGGCGAGGATGCCACGGCTCGCGTCTGGTCCACGAGCACAGGGATCGAGATCGCCCGATTTCGCGGGCCCCAACACTACTCGCGATTCATCGACTTCCTCGACGAGGACCACCTGATCGTGCCGCGGGACGGCGACCTGGCAACGATCGACCTCCGCTCCGGAGCCACCCACCCCCTGGCTGCACGCGACGTCGCCTGCACGCCGGAGGCCGCGCACGAGCTCTGGCGGTATCCCTGCCCGACAATGGAAATGTGCGTGTCGACCGATCGGCGCTGGCTCTTCTCGCTGAACGATGTCAGAGACCTCGGGACCGGCGATGTGACTCGGCTGGCACTCGAGGGAGATCCGACGCTGGAGGACCGTCAGCGCGTCGCCTGCTCTCCCGACGGTCGCCGGGTCGTGCTCTCTTCCAACATTCACTCCACCGTCTCGGTCTTCGACGCGCGAACCGGAGCGCGGATCCGATCGCTCGAAGCCGGGGGCAGCGTTCACGCGCTCGCGTTCCATCCCGAGACCGGCGACCTCTACCTGGTCGTCCGTCGAACCGAGGACTATGCGACCTCGCAGTGGGACGTCACGACGGGCGAACTTCGAGGCGAGCGACCGCTCCCATCGGTGGGCCCCCTCGACATGAGTTTCTCTCCGAGCGGAGACCGCTACGCGCTCGGCGATCAGGCCGGCGAGATCTGGATCCACCGGACCGACGACGGCTCGGTCCTCGCCTGCATCGACGCGCACCTCGACTGGGTTCGTTCGGTGAGGTTCAGTCCCGACGGCCGCTCCCTGGCCTCCTGCTCCGAAGACAACACGGTGCGGCTCTGGGCGCTGTCGCCGTTCGACCCTGTCCGCTGGAACGACGCCGACCTCGATGCGTGGCGATTCGAGACCGGATTGACGCCGTTGGACGGAGGTAGCCTCTTGCTCCATGCAGTGCCAGGAACTGCGTATCGCAACACCCCGCTCGCGGAGCAGTGCGGGCCCTGACGATGCTTGTCCGAATGCCGGACGAGCACGAGAAGCTCACCGGCCCGAAGTGTGATCGCCCGAACCTTCGAGCGCCCTTCGTTCGTGGCTACCGAGTGTCGGGGCGACGCCGACCTTCTGCACGCTCCAGAACTGGAAGCGAGAGAACTCTGGTAGGAATCGATCCACGTGACCGTCGAAACCCGAAGCACCCGACAACCGCGAGCCAGCCGTAGAATCCCCAGGCGCATGGAAGCAAGACAGAAGGCCTTGCCTGAGGTGTACATGATGGCACAGATCACCATGCTTTCATCCATTGCGACCTTCTCCACGTCGTCGGCGTCGATCAGGGAATGGTCACTTCGGTGGTTTCTCCGAGCTGTACGGTGAGTTCGCGTTCCACCAGCTGACCTTCCACGGTGGCGGTGAGGCGGTAGCGGCCCGGTTCGAGCAGGTAGC
>JAGQRC010000888.1 GCA_020425835.1 Planctomycetota bacterium
GACATGGATGCGCTGTGTCGAACGTCGGGTGATTTTGCCGAGGGTGTCCGCGCGGAATGCGCCGCGTGACTCAAGTTTCACGCGGGGCGATCCGACGTTGATGGCGAGTTCTTTCCCCGGAGGGGCGCCCTGTCGGGAGGTCGGATCCGCCGATCCCGTGTTCACATCGCAGCCGCCTCTGACCACTCCACGGGGGAGCCGTTCGAATGAGCGGATCGCTTCCGCTGCGGAGCTCACAGAACTGGAGTCTTGCGAATGTCCTCTCCCAAAGCCGCCGCCGTGCGGATCGCCGCTCTCGTCCTCAGCGTCAACCTCTGGGGGTGCGCCTTCACCGAGCGCGGGACTCCGTTGGGCGAGATCGCTCCCACCATCAACCAGACGCTCAGTCCCCAGATCAACGGGCTGGCCCAAGGGGACTTCCTCAAGATCTCGTTCCCGAACTCCCCGCAGTGGACCCACGAGGTCCGCGTCGGGCTCGACGGCAAAGCGAGCTTCCTCGGGATTCCGGGACAACTCGACGTGCAGGGGCTGACGACCGAGGCGCTTCGCGAGGTCCTCGAGTCCAAGTACTCCGAGTTCCTGACGCAGCCGCGCATCGGTGTCTTCGTCCTCCAGTTCACGCCGCGTCCGGTCATGGTGATCGGCGATGTCGGACAACCGGGCGTGATCCCCATGGACAGCAATCGACTGACTCTGCTGCAGGCGCTCGCGCGGGCGGGTGGGCACCGCAAGGACACGATGGACCTGAAGCGCGTGCAGCTCGTCCGTTGGGATGCGCAGAATCAGCAGCAACTCCGTTTCAACATCGACGCGAGTTTGAAACACTGGGGAATCGGCGAGGCGGTCCTGTTGCAGCCCAACGATCTCGTGTTCGTCCCGAACCGAGCCATCGACGAGGTCGACATCTGGATCAACAACTGGATTCGTCGCCTGATCCCGATCAACCAGATTCCGGGCGTCTGATCCACGCAGGAGGGTGAGTTGAGAACGGACCCTAGCGCAACGGACGGCCCGGGCGGTGAGCTGACCGCCTGGAATCCCCTCGAGGCATTCATCCTGCCGGCGGTGCGCGGTTGGGGGATCATCCTGGTGGGCGCGGTACTCGGGTTGATCGCGGGCACCTTCCTCGCCCTCGTGAAGCCCAACGAGTACGAGTCGCGCGCAAAGATCTACGTGCGCCCGACGCTCACCCCGAACCCGGAGCTCGTGGAGGAAGGCAAGGCGCCCACCGCGAAGCCGGACATCGCGAACCAGTTCCACCTGCTGACGAGCGAAGAGGTGATGCTTCGCGTCGTGCAGGAGCTCGGAGCCGCGACCATCATCCAGCCCTACGATCCGGCCGCCGACGACAACGAGACGACGCCGTTCCTGATGCGGAAGCTCCACCAGTTCCAGAGCTGGTGGTTCGGGGCGAGCAGCTTCGACCGGGAGAAGGTCGAGAGTCCCGACTACTCGCCGTCGACGACCGAGACGCGCCTCGCCGTCGAGGTGCTCATCGCCAACACCAGCACCACGACGGACGGTGTCTCGAACATCATCGACGTGAGCTACCGCACCCACGATCCGCTCCTCGCCCAGAAGATCCTCACCTCCATCATCGCCAAGCACGAGGAGCGGCACCTCGAGATGAGCTCGGTGAAGCCGGTCACTCGCATCTGGCAACAGGAGCTCGAGCGCTACAACATCGAGTGGGTCGAGTCGACCGAGGAGCTCAACGCGTTCCGCGACCAGCACGAGGTGTCGGATGTCGTGCCGCAGATCGCGAGCCTGTTCAGCGAGCAGGAGGAGCTCGAGCGCGAGCTTCGCTTCGGCGACGAGCCGCAACTGAACTTCAAGAAGCAGAAGCTCGCGGAGGCGGAGTCCGAGCTCGCGACCACCGCCAACCAGGTCACCGTCCCCGGGGGCATCGAGAAGGTGCCGAACCCGACCTACGTCGCGAAATACAACCAGCTCCAGAAACAGCGCGCCCAGCTGCTCGAGCTCCTCGACGTCTACCTCGAGGACTCGCCCGACGTCGTGCGGCAGAAGGCGACGATCGCCCGCCTCGAAGCGGAGCTCGAGCCGGTGCCCCAGTACAACGAGCAGCCGGTTCCGGAGCGGG
>JAGQRC010000889.1 GCA_020425835.1 Planctomycetota bacterium
AGCGAGCGACCCTCCTCGCGTGCGAGCCCGATTGGGCGCTGGAGGAGATCGACGCGTTGCACGGTGTGCGCGGCCGCTGGTGAGACGCATTCGAGGACGACGGTCGGAACCCGAGAGAAGGACATCGAGACCATGACCGAACCCCGCTTCGACGACCATCTCGAAACCGTGTCGACCCACGTCGAGCGCGCCCTGGAGCTCGCGCGGGACGCGGGTGTCGACGTCGATGGCGCCCTGTTCCACTCCGGCACGCGCCGCTACTACCACCGCGACGATCGGCCGATCCCCTTCCGCCCCACCGGTCACTTCCTGCGCTTCGCGCCGTTGTTCGGGCCGGATCACGTGATCCGCTACGAGGCGGGGCGGATCGAGCTGTTCGAGATGGTGCCCCGCGACTACTGGGAGGAGGTGCCGGCACCGTCGTCACATCCTTTCCGATCGGCCATCTCGGTCTCGACGGTGCCCGATCGCGAGACGTTGGTCCGGACGCTCGGCGATGGCTCGCGGCTCGCCTACCTCGGCGACGACCCCGCCCTCGCGAGTCGACTCGGCGTCGACCCCGCCCACGTCGAACCGACGCCACTGGTCCAGGCCCTCGACTGGTTCCGGGCCGAGAAGACCGACTACGAGATCGGAAGAATCCGCGCCGCGGTCACCCGCGCCGCGCGCGGCTATCGCGCCGCGCTCGAGGGTTTCCACGCGCGAGAGTGCGAGCGCGCGATCAACGATCGCTTCTACGCAGCGACCGAGCATCGCGAGACCGACATCGCGTTCGACCCGGTGATCGCCTGGGACGACCACGCATCGATCCTCCACTACCAGTCCAAGCGGACGAGCGCACCCGAACGCGGTCGCGTGCTGCTGGTCGACGCGGGCGCCTCCGTCGATGGTTACTCCTCGGACACCACTCGCACCTACCTCCACGACGGGACTCCGGATCGGTTCCGCACCATCGTGGCGCGACTGGGCGCCTTGGTGGATGAGCTGATCGAGGCGATCCGACCGGGCGTCGAGGTCGTCGCGCTCCACGAGCGGGCGGATCGGGGGATCGCCGAGATCCTCTGCGACACCGGAGTGCTCCGCGTCTCCGCGGATGAGGCCTTCGCGCAGAACCTGACCGCACCGTTCTTCCCGCACGGGCTCGGCCACCACCTCGGCATCTGCGTCCACGACTCCGGTGGCTTCCTTCGCGGTCCGGCAGATCCGGTCGAGCCACCGCCGAAGCGCTATCCGTTCCTGCGGACGACCCGCCCGCTCGACGAACGTCACGTCATGACGATCGAGCCGGGGATCTACTTCATCCCGCTCCTCCTCGATCCGTTCCGCGGCGGACCGAACGACGCTGCCTTCGATTGGAAGGGGATCGATCAGGAGCTGCGTCCCTGCGGCGGGGTCCGCATCGAGGACGACGTCCGCGTCACCGCCTCCGGGTCCGAGAACCTGACTCGCGTGGAGATCCCGCGATGACCATCCGGATCTCGCCCGCGACCCGCGCGCTCCTCGACGAGTCCGACCTCGAGGTCGCCCTGCCGGACCTGGCGGCGAAGGGCGGTTGGGGTGGAGTGTTCGGGGTCGACGAGTGCCCGGCGATGGGTCTCGAGATCGGGATCGGCAAGGATCCGCACATCGTCGAACGCGCCGCCGCGGCGCCCGAGCGCTTCTTCGTGGGGATCGAGCACTCCAAGAAGAAGCTGGAGAAGGTCCACGCGAAGGCGATTCGCCGAGGGGTGCGCAACCTCCGTCTGCTCCGCGCCGACATCTTCCGGATCCTCGACAAGGTCTTCCCGGACGGTCGGCTCGACGCGGCGTGGATCTTCTTCCCCGATCCGTGGCCGAAGAAGCGCCACCACAAGAAGCGCATGGTGCAGCACTCGTTGATGGGGATGCTCGCGCGGAAACTCCAGGTCGGCTCGCCGGTCGAGCTGCGCACCGACCACGCGGACTACAAGGACCAGATGGTCCGGGTGATCGCGGAGTCGACCTCCTACCGGAACGAGGTCTCGGACGGCTACCGGACCTCCCCGCTCCCCGACCGTCCCCACTTCCCGACACTGTTCGAGACGAAGTATCGCGAACGCGACATCACGATCCACTACCTCT
>JAGQRC010000890.1 GCA_020425835.1 Planctomycetota bacterium
CGATCGTCGGTGCTGGCCCGATCGGTATCGAGCTGCACGTCGCTCTGCGACGGCTGGGGATCGAGGTCCTCCACGTCGACGCCGGCCAGATCGCCCACACGATCCAATGGTATCCGCGGGACGTTCGCTTCTTCTCCTCGCCCGAGCGCATCGCCATCGCCGGAGTTCCCCTGGTCACGGCGAACCAGGAGAAGGCGACGCGGGAGGAGTACCTCGGATACCTGCGCGGTCTCGTCGCGCAGTTCGAGCTGCCGATCCGCAGTCACCACCGGGTCACGGACATCGCGCGCACCGCGGACGGATTCTCGCTCCGCACCGAGGGCCCGGCAGGCCCCTCCGAGCATGCCGTCACCCGCGTCGTCCTCGCGATCGGTGACATGCACGAGCCGGTGCGACTCGACATCCCCGGAGAGGACCTCCCGCACGTCAGCCACTACTTCGATGATCCTCACACCTACTTCCGGAAGCGACTGTTGATCGTCGGAGGGAAGAACAGCGCGGTCGAAGCGGCGTTGCGTTGTCACCGACTCGGCGCCCGGGTCACGATCAGCTATCGGGGGCGCGAGTTCCGCGAGCGGTCCGTCAAGGCGTGGCTGCTGCCCGACGTCCGCAATCAGATCGAGTCGGGCCGGATCGACTACCTGCCCGAGACCGTGCCGGTTCGGATCACCGCGACCGACGTCGAGCTGTGCTCGGTCGGCGACGGAGCGCGACGAGAGACGCGCCCGTTCGACTTCGTGCTGCTGATGACCGGCTACCGTCAGGACCCGACGCTCTTTCGTCGGGCCGGAGTCGAGCTCCAGGGCGACAACGGCGCACCCCGGTTCGACGAGGCGACCATGCAGACGGACGTTCCCGGGGTCTACGTCGCTGGGACCGCTGCAGCGGGGACCCAGCGCTTCTTCCGACTGTTCATCGAGAAGTGTCACCCACACGTCGGTAGGATCGTTCGACACATCACTGGATCCGAGCCCCCGTTCGCCACCGACGACACGTCGCGACTCGCTCGCGACCTGCCGGAGAGTTGAGTCGGGGCACGCACCGCGCTCCGGTTCCTCCACCGTTGGACGACGATCATGCCCGAGCTCCCGGACATCACGATCTACATCGAGGCGCTCGAACGCTGCGTGCTCGGCCGGGAACTCGTCACCGTTTCCGTTCGGAGTCCGTTCTTGGTGCGCACGTTCGACCCGCCGATCGAGGCCATCGTGGGGCGGCGGGTGGATGGAATCGAGCGCCTCGGGAAGCGCATCGTCTTCGTGCTGGGCGAGACGGCGGGTGATCGAGACCCGAACCGGGACTGGTTCCTGGTCCTTCACCTGATGATCGCGGGGCGGTTGCGTTGGCGCGATCCCGATGCCAAACCGCCGGGCGGGAAGGCGCTGCTGGCGACCTTCGGATTCTCGAACGGTCGACTCTGCCTGACCGAGGCCTCGAGCAAGAAGCGCGCGTCGGCGCACGTCGTCCGGAGTCGCGAGGAGCTCGGGGCGCACGACCCCGGCGGCCTCGAGCTCTTCGACTGCACGGAGGCGTTGTTCGCGGAGCGCCTCGGCCAGGAGAATCGAACCCTGAAGCGTGCCCTGACCAGCCCTCGGCTCTTCAGCGGGATCGGTAACGCCTACTCGGACGAGATCCTCCACCGCGCTCGTCTCTCGCCGGTGAAGTGGACGTCGCGCCTGTCCCCGGACGAGGTGGCTCGGCTCTTCGTCGCGGTTCGCGAGGTCATGGCGGAGTGGATCGATCGATTCCGGGAACAGGTCGGCTCCCGCTTTCCCGAGAAGGTCACCGCGTTCCGGCCCGAGATGGCGGTGCACGGGAAGTTCAAGGAGCCGTGCCCGGTCTGCGGGGCACCGGTCCAGCGCATCGTTTACGCCGACAATGAGACGAACTACTGCGCGGTCTGCCAGACCGAAGGGGTCGTGCTCAAGGATCGTGCGCTGTCACGGCTCCTGCGAGAGGATTGGCCGCGAACGATCGAAGAGTGGGAGTGAGCCACCGAAAGCTGATAGGAGCCCGTTGAGAAACCCATTCCGGCCGAGAGCCCGAGCTTCCGTCGGCCAGCACTCCCGCCGAAACTCGACGTATCCACCAATACGCC
>JAGQRC010000891.1 GCA_020425835.1 Planctomycetota bacterium
TGCAACTCCTCCGAGAGCCGGAGGCGGCGCTCCAGGTGCTCGAGCCGAGCCTCCCCCGCCATCTCGAGTGTTTCGGACCGAGCCATCACGCCGTACGCGAGGTGCGATGGTTGATCGGTCTCACCCTGCGTCGGCTCGAGCGCTACGACGAGGCCGCCGAGGTTCTCGAGACGGCCCTCACCGACGCCGCGAAGGACCCCGATCACCAACCCTTCCTGCGGGCCAACCTCGAGCTGGAGTTGGCCCGCGTCGAGGACCGGCGGGGACACGAGGATCGCGCCCTCGAGCTGTATCGAGCCGCAACCGAGACCCGCGCACGTCACCTCGGGCCGACCCATCGCGATACGCTCATCGCGCGACGTTTCTGGGCGCGACAGCTCTCCGATCAGCAGCGCATCGACGAGTGCATCGAGCAGTACCGGATTCTCTGCGATGGTTGGCGCGAGTGCCGGCCTCGTGCCCCCGGTGACTGGGCCAAGTCCGACCTGGAGTTCGCGGAGGTGCTTCGCAAGGCGAAGCAGCTCGACGAGGCGCTCGCCCGTCTTGTGCCGTGGACCGTCCCGGGATCGGAGAGCGCACCGGCCGGAGAGATCGACGCCGATGAGCAGGATGCCATCGGCGTCGCGCTCAGCTGGATCCAGCGCGATCGCGGCGATCACGATGCGGCGCTCCGGACATGCGAGGCGCTCGAGTCCCTGCGTCGTTCGCGCTACGGCCCCGACGACGACGAGACACAACAAGCGGCGCTCTGGGTCGCGATCTCGCTCCGCCGAGTCGAACGATGGTCGGACGCGATCGCTCGCCTGGCCCCGATCGTCCAACGACGCCGCGAGACCGCCGGCGCGAACGATGAACAGTTCCGATCGGCACTTCTCAACCTCGCGCTCGCCGAGGATGGCGCGGGATCGGAAGCGGATGCGATCGCCGCGTACGAGGAGCTGGTCGCGCTCGAACGTGCCGATGATCCGAGGGACGCGGACGACTTCGCCCGCCATCTCGACCGACTCGCCGATCTGTATCGGGACCGAGACCAGCTCGAGAAGGCACTCGAGCTCCGCGTCGAACAAGTCGCCGTGTCGCGCGCAGCCCACGGACCATCGACGCGTCTTCTCCGCCCCCTCTACGATCTCGGTCGGAACCAGCTCGATCTCGGCCGCTGGGATGACGCGAAGCGAACGCTGACCGAGTCGGTCGAGCTCCATCGCGAGCTTCGAGGGGAACACTCGCTCGGCCTGCTCCTCAGTCTGCGCCGGTTGGCGGAAGCAAGAGTCGAGCTCGGCGACTTCGAAGGGGCGGAGCGAGACGCGCTCGCCGCCTACCGGGGTCTCGAGGCGACCCGCGATCCCGGTGATCGCTACCTCCGAGGCGCGCGCAACCTCTTGGCCACTCTCTACCGGCGTTGGGGGCGCGCCGAAGAAGCCGCGAAGTGGGAAGCCGAGCCGTAGCGCGCGCACTCGCGCGGCGTTCTCCGTCGCGGGACCGCTGTCCGCGGAAGCGCGGCTTCTCGGTGGGAACGAATCCTCGACCGGTCGCTACCCGGTCGACGCGAGCTCCCGCGCGAGCCAGGCGCGCGCGTGGCGCCACTCGCCCTCGACCGTGGTCAGCGAGACGCCGAGCGCCTCGGCGATCTCGGGGTTGGAGAGACCGGTGAAGAAGCGCAGCTCCACGACCCGGGCCTGGCGCTCGTCGAGTTGCGCGAGGCGGTCGATGGCATCCGTCACCGCGAGAAGGTCGACCGGGTCATCGAACCCCTGCACGTGCCCCGCGTCGAGCGTCTGGCGTTGCCAGTCGCCGCCCCGCTTCTGCGCCTTCGCGGCGCGGAAGTGATCGACCAGCACCTGGCGCATCGCCTTGCTCGCGATCGCCATGAAGTGGCTCTTCCCTCGCCAGTCCAATCGATCGGCATCGACCAGTTTGCAGTACGCCTCGTGGACCAACGCGGTGGCCTGCAACGTGTGGTCGATGGGCTGATCGCGGAAGTACCGCCCCGCGAGGTTCCGCATCTCGTCGTAGACCTGCGGGAACAGCGCTTCGGGATCCACCCCGCCCGGGGCCTCGACCGTCTTCTGGAGAAGCTCGGTGTTGCTCTGTCGGG
>JAGQRC010000892.1 GCA_020425835.1 Planctomycetota bacterium
GGTGTCCTCATTCTGCCTCCTCGCGCACGCGGATCTCCGACTCTCGACCGACTCACTGGCCGCCGGTCTGCCGCGCCTGGCGCAGGTACTCCTCACTGTTCTCCGACATCACCGCCCGGACCTGGGCGCTGACCGCGTTGGTGATGCGCCGAGCCGAGGCGCGGAGTTCGTCGAGCCCTCCACGGGGCGAGGCGTCTTCGTCGGTATCCGGAGTTCCCGAGCGACCGATGCGTTCACGAGTGTCCATTCGAACCTCCTCTGGGGTGTCGACGCCCATCGAAGCGATGATCGGGTGGGTCGCGGAGGTCGATCTCAGCGATCTCGAACGATCAGAGCAGCTCGAGCGCGTAGACCGAGCCGTCGCGCCAACGAAGATCGAGAATCGCGCCGTCGGGGGGGAGAGCGTGGAGGGGTCGACTCCACTTCAACTCGTGGCCGACGGAGTCCCCGCGAACCGGCGAGGCGTCGGCCTCCCCGAAGCCGGGGAGCGGACGTCCCTCTCGATCGAGCCACCGCGCGTGGAGCTCGCCTCGGATCTCGGCGTTCAAGAGCAAGCGTCGGCCGTCGAGCCGAAGTGGTGGGGTTCGAAGGCGCGCCTCGCTCTCGGACTCGGACTCGAGCGAGACGAACCCATCGCGGCGAAGCGTCGCGAAACCGAGCGTCCGGTCGTCGAACTTCTTGTGACCTCCCGAGTAGGCGCCGAAATAGATGTACTCGCGATCGCCGACGGTCAGGCACTCCCCCACCCAGGACACCGCGGAGTCCCACCGGTCGGGCTCGGGACTGCGATCGAGAAAGGGCTCCCGTCGACGCATCCAGTGTTCGCCGTCATCCGAGTACGCGAGGACCGTGTAGCCGACACCGTCGTCGACATCATCCCGGAGCACCCGAAGGAAGCCGATGAGCTGTCGACCCCGGACGACCACCTTGCACCCGTAGAACTCGGTCTCTCCCTCGTCCCGGGCGTCCGGAACGAAGATCCGCTCGAGCGGACTCCAGGTCCGGAAGTCGCGGGACGACGTCCGACTGACCAATCGACGTCCGTACGGATAGCTCCTCGAGACGGGGCCGAACTCCGTCGGAGGCTGGGTCCAGCTCTTGTTGGCGATGAGGAACCGGCGTCGCGGCGCATCGTAGACGAGATCGACGATGTCACCCGGGGACCGTTTGAAACGCGGATCCCCCACGTGCTCGGGGTCGTTCTCCGGGCTCCACTCCCACCGGTCCGGGATGATCGGATTGGTCGGGTCGTCGGCCCAGGTCACCCCGTCGGGGGAGATCGCGGTGCTCACCCCGATGCGCTTCGACTCGTTGTAGCGCGCCGCCTCGAAGTTCGCCCAGTAGGCGAGCCGGAACCGATCGCCGCCGCGACGCAACGACGGCGGCACCTCGATGATGGAGCAGCCGTACCCGTGGAACGTCATCACGACCCGCGAGGGCTCGGTCCAGTGTCGTCCGTCCGATGACACCGCCAGCGAGATCCGGGTCTCGGGCGCGTCACCATCTCGAGAGTTGTACCAGAGAAGGAAGCTCCCGGTGGCTTCGTCGCGAAGCACGGAGACGTAGGGCTGGCTGCACTGGTCGGGGGTTCCCCGCCCTCGGATGATCGGGGACGGATCGCGTACCGGCTGGTGCCACTTCCGCATCGCGCCCCCGAGGGTGTCGATCAACGCGTCCCCGAGGAAGAGATGTCGGCCCGGGCCGAGGTCGACGACGGCGCGGCGCGCTTCGGTCGGTCCGGGCAGCCCGACGCCGATCCCCCCGAGCCACAGCGCGAGGAGCACGGGCGACCACAGCGCGGAAGCGGGACGCAGCGACGAACGAGAAGACTGGTCGAGCTCACGGGAACGGTGCGGGGACATCGACCTCGGCTTCCTCTCGCTCCGACGGCCCGCGGATTCTGTCAGAATCGCCCACCGGCAGCGAGAGAGAGATCACCGATCGTCGCGTCGGTTCACGGACAGAGATCGTAGGACGCGCAGCCGAGCCCGTCCGCGGTCGCGTCGGCACCGCAGAGCTGGTTGCCCGGCAACGGTGGCGGTGGGCCGCCCAGGAACAACATGGCCAGCGCGAAGTTGATGTCGACGTTGTTCA
>JAGQRC010000893.1 GCA_020425835.1 Planctomycetota bacterium
CGCGCCGGTTGGGCCCCCGGCGGGGGCCCTTCCGGCCCGAGTGCCCCTATACTAGGATCGAGGCTTCGCCCCCGATTCCGGTGTTCCGGCGAGCCCGCGCGGCGCGTTGGAGACGGTTCTTCGACCGAGGAAGTGAGACCAGCATGGACCCGATGACCGCACTCGAGGAGCTTCGCCGGGACGCATCGGCCGAGAGCACGGGCACCGCGGACGTGATGACCCGAGGGCTCGATCTCGACACGATCCGACGATTCGTCGATCACGACTCCCGCCTCGGTGACGCGATCGTCGAGGCCCTCGCGCTTCGCCGACAGCTCGTGCGGGAGTTCCCGGATGTCCTCACCCTCTCGGAGCGAGAGCAGATCGCCGCGATCCAATCGGACATCGTGAACTTCTACGCCGACGACGCGGTGAATCCCTACGTCGCATTGGCCGCGAAGGGTCCCTGGATCATCACGACCACCGGCGCGGTCGTCCACGATGCCGGCGGATACGGCATGATCGGTTTCGGTCACGCCCCGGAGGCGATCCTCGCCGCGATGGGGGGCACGCAGGTCATGGCCAACGTCATGACGGCGAACCTCAGTCAGCTCCGTTTGACCCGTGCGCTCAAGCGCGAGGTCGGTCATCGTCGCGGCAGCTGCCCCTACTCGCGTTTCATCTTCATGAACAGCGGGTCGGAGTCGGTCACGGTGGCGGCGCGGATCTCGGACGTGAACGCAAAAGCGATGACCGATCCGGGCGGGCGGTACGCGGGACGGACCTGCCGGAAAGTCGCGTTGAGCGGGGGCTTCCACGGTCGCACCGACCAACCCGCGCGCTTCTCGGACTCCACGCGACGCACCTACCAGAAGTACCTCGCGAGTTTCCGCGAGTCGGATCTCTGGACCGTCGAGCCGAACGACGTCGACGCGCTGCGTGAGGTGTTCGCTCGCGCCGCTCGGGAGAAGGTGTTCATCGAGGCGCTCTTCATGGAGCCCGTGATGGGCGAGGGCAATCCGGGCCACTCCACCTCTCGCGAGTTCTACGATCTCGCGCGCCAGCTGACCCTGGAGCACGGCACACTACTGCTGATCGACTCGATCCAGGCCGGTTTGAGAGCGCACGGTTGTCTGTCGATCGTCGACTATCCGGGCTTCGAGGGGATCGAGCCCCCCGACTTCGAGACCTACTCGAAGGCACTCAACGCCGGACAGTACCCGCTGTCGGTCCTCGCGCTCACCGAGCGCACCGCGGGGCTCTACCGCAAGGGCATCTACGGCAACACGATGACCGGGAACCCCCGCGCGATGGATGTCGCGGTCGCCGTGCTCCAGGCGGTGACTCCGGAGCTCCGGGCCAACATCCGTCGGCAGGGCGCGACCTTCGTAGCGAAGCTGAACGAGCTCAAGGAGGAGCTGGGCGGAGCCATCGTCGATGTCCAGGGAACAGGGCTTCTCTTCAGTTGCGAGCTCGCCCGCGGGATCAAGGCCTACGGCGAAGGCAGCGTCGAGGAGTCGATGCGGAAGCTCGGTGTCAGCGTCATTCACGGCGGAGAGAACTCGCTGCGCTACACGCCGTACTTCGGGATCCGGGACGCCGAAGTGGATCTGATCATCGACGCGACACGCCAGGCGCTGATCGGCGAGACCGCTCGGGTCTGACCGAGTCCGAGTCTCACGCCGTCGTGGGGGTGCGACTCACGTGTGGTCGACGAACCAGCGGACGAGTCGGACCCGGCGCGTGCGCGCCCACTTGGTGCGGGTGCGCTCCTTGCGCGCGTCCGCATCCACACGCCACCGGTCGGCCTCGGTCGCATTGCGCAGCTCGCCGAAGATGACGGCCAAGCGTTCGGCGGGCTCGGGGTGGTCCGGAGCGAGCCGCGCGCAGGTCTCGAACTCCTCCAGTGCGCCGCCGACGTTACCGGTCCGCAGGAAGGCGACGGCGAGATCGTTGTGGAGGTCGGTCGCGTCGGGTCGGATCTCGACCGCGCGCTTCAGTTGGTCGACGGCCTCGTCGACCCGCCGCTGGGGGAAGTAGATCAGGTTGGCGAGCGTCGCGCGGGCGTGGGTTCGCTTCGGGTGCCGCTCGATGAAGTCGAGG
>JAGQRC010000087.1 GCA_020425835.1 Planctomycetota bacterium
CGCAGGCCTCCGTGTTGGAGATCGCCCGAACGTTGGGCCTCGACCGCCAGAACCTGCGTCGCTCGTCGAGCTTCTTCCGACGCGTTCGATCGTTGTTCTCCGGACCGCCCGCGCCCGGTGCGCGAGCCCGGAAGGAGTGATCCATGGGACGCTATGTCTCGACGTTCGCCCTCATCGGTTTCCTGGGCACGATCCTGTTCGCCTTCTTCGGCGAGGCCTCGCTGTCGGCCGTCCTTTCCCGTGCACTTTTCTGGACCTTCGTCGGCGGGACGTTCGGCGTCGTCGTCGGCGTGGCGGCCCGACGGTTGGTGGCGGAGATCCAGTTGCCCAGTGTCGAGGAGGAGATGCTCCGCGAAAGACACGAAGCGGAGCTGCGCGCCTATCGCACGCGCATGCGCGAGCTCGCCGAGCGATTCCCGCGTGCCGCGCGAATCGAAGCAGTTTCCGAAGAAAACTCAGGGAGATCCCCTGCCACGGCCGATAAAGGCCGGAAGGGGACCGGTACGCCCAAGAAGGGTGTGTCCTTGACTCCCTGATCCGAACGGCCCGCCGCCTTGATCAGACTGCCCTGAACTCGTCCTGAAATGTGGAGAGAGCGGAGGACAAGTGGCGACAACCCGGACCAAGCCGAAGACCCGAACGAAGCGGGCGACGAAGTTCAATCCCCGCAAGCATCGTTTGGTCGGGAAGACGCGGATCGATGATCCAGAGCTCGAGCTCGCGTGGATCGAATACAAAGAGACCGGGAAGCAGGACCTCCGCAATCACCTGATGGAGCAGTACCTCTCCCTGGTGAAGTACATCGCCGAGCGGATCCTGGTGAAGCTGCCGCAGAACGTCGAGCTCGACGATCTCTACAGCGCTGGGATCTTCGGACTCATGGACGCCATCGACGGCTTCGATCTCGAGCGCGGCGTCAAGTTCGAGACCTACTGCACGACGAGGATCCGCGGATCGATCCTCGATGCCCTGCGCGCCCTCGACTGGGTGCCGCGCATCGTCCGCAACAAGGCGCATCGGCTGGACGACGTCTACCAGGAGCTCGAGAACGAGCTCGGCCGGACCCCGACCGCGCCCGAGCTCGCCGATCGTCTCGAGCTCTCCCCGGAGGACTTCGAGGCGATGCTGCGCGAGGCGAGTGCGGTCACCATGGTCTCCCTGACCGACCAGTCCAACGACGAGGGGGAGTCCAAGACGCTGCGCAAGATCGACATCCTCGAGGACAAGCGTGGAGTCGATCCGGAGAGCGAGGCGCTCAAGCGAGAGGTCACGGAGTTCATCACGAAGTTCCTCTCCCGTAAGGAACGCCTGATCGTCCTTCTCTACTACTTCGAGGACCTGACCATGCGGGAGATCGGAGCGACCCTCGGTCTCTCGGAATCGCGGGTCTGTCAGCTCCACTCGAGGATCGTTCTGCGGCTGCGGAACCAGCTCAAGAAATACCAGCGCGACCTCGTTCGGTAGCCGGCCGGCGGCCCGACCGAAGGACGCGAACCGAGAACAGGGCAGAGACCGGGCCGGACTCCACATTCCGGGCCCGGTCGCTTCATTACGTCTCCTCGATCGCCTCGGCTCCCACTATGATCGGCGTCGACGAGAGCGCGCGGCCCTCCCGCAGCGCTCCGCGAGCCGGAGGGGATCGTCGGTGGATCATTTCGAATACGTCGATGGTGAGCTCCACTGCGACGGGGTGTCCGCGCAGGCGCTGGCCGATCGTTGGGGCACACCGCTCTACGTCTACTGCTCGCGCACGATCGAGCACCACTATCGGGTCCTGACCGATGCGTTTGCTGCCGCGGAGTCTCCGCCGCTGATCTGCTACTCGGTCAAGGCGAACTCGAACCTCCACCTGCTGCGACAGATCGCAACGCTCGGCGGGGGCTTCGACGTGGTCTCCGGTGGAGAGCTCGCCCGCGTCCGAGAGATCGGAGGCGACCCCGCCCGGGTCGTCTACGCCGGAGTGGGGAAGACCTCTGCCGAGATCCGAGCCGCGGTGGATGCCGGGATCCTGCTCTTCAATGTCGAGGCCGAGTCGGAGCTGCGCCGCATCGCCGCTTGTGCTCGCGAGACCGGCCGGACGGTCGGCGTCGCCATTCGGGTCAATCCGGACGTGGACCCCAAGACCCATCGCTACATCACCACCGGCAAGAGAGAGAACAAGTTCGGCGTCGATCTCGTGGGCGCCACGCGCACGCTGAGCGCGGCGGCAGAGCTCGACGGGGTGGAGTGTCGAGGGCTGCACATCCACCTCGGCTCCCAGATCACCGATACCGCTCCCTACGTCGAAGGGGTGCGCAAGGTCATCGAGTTCCTCCGGACCGAGACGGAGCTGACGAGCACCGTTCGGTACCTCGACATCGGGGGCGGGTTCGGAGTGCACTACCGAGGTGAAGAGGCGCTCCCGGCCTCCGACTTCGCCCGCGCGATCCTTCCGGAGCTGAAGGGCACCGGACTCCGGGTGATCCTGGAGCCGGGTCGGTTCATCGTCGCGAACGCCGGGATCCTGATCACGCGGGTGGTGACGACGAAGAAGACCGGGGGCCGCCGGTTCGTGATCTGCGACGCCGGGATGAACGACCTCGTTCGCCCCTCGCTCTACCAAGCGTTCCACCGGATCGAGCCGGTGTCGAAGAAGCCCGAGACCTCGACCTCGTTGACCGACGTCGTCGGTCCGATCTGTGAGACCGGCGACTTCCTCGGGCTCGATCGCGAGCTCGGGGAGATCGACGAGGGGGATCTCCTGGCGGTCTTCACGGCTGGTGCCTACGGCATGACGATGGCGAGCAACTACAACACTCGTCCCCGGCCTGCAGAGGTGATGGTCGAGCGGGGCAGCGACCGGTTGATCCGTCGACGCGAGACGTTCGACGACTTGGTCCGAGCCGAGCGAGAGATCGGATGAGCGATGCCCGATGGGGCGCCGGGCCCCGCTGGGTGCATCGGTGGATACCCCCCGCGTTGTTCGTCGTGGCCTTCGGCTTGTTCGCCACATACTCGATCCCGCAGCTCACCTTCCCGTACGAGCTCAAGTATGCGGAGGGGATCGTTCTCGATCAGGCGAGGCGGGTGCACGAGCCGCCCGGACTCTACCCACCGTTCGACGAGCCGCCCTACCTGATCAGCAACTACCCACCGGTCTACCCGATGGTCGTCAGCCTCTTCCCCAAGACCCCCGAGGCGCCCTTCCTGGTCGGACGCCTGATCTCCACGCTCTCCGTCATCGCGAGCGCCTTCCTCATTCTGATGGTCGTGCGGCGCGAGACGAACGACGCGGGTGGGCTCGTCGCCGGCGCCGTGTTCCTCCTTCTGCCGGAGGTCGACGACTTCGGGCCGCTGATGCGGGTCGACTCGTTCGCGTTGGCCCTTGGGCTGCTCGGTTTCTACTGGACGACCACTCGCTCCGCGCGTCCGGTCCGCTCGGCGCTCGGGATCGTCGCGTTCTTCTTCAGCATCTATTCGCGTCACTCGATGCTCGGTCTGCCGATCGCCGCATTCGCCCTGCGTTTCGCCCGAGAGTCCGCGCGGCGGGAGCGATGGACCGGCGGACTCGTGACGCTGGGTTGGCCGTTGGCGCTCCTCGCCCTCGGCGCAACTGCGTTCTTGGTGGCGAACATCATCTACGACGGCGAGCCCTTCAACCATCTGATCTATCTCAACCGCCTTCCGCTGACGTGGAATCGTGTGGAGATGACGTGGTTCGCCTCGATGAGTCCTTGGCGCTACCCGATCGCGATCGCCGCGTCGCTGGCGTTGGTGCCCCCGGCGGTCTTCGGCCAGGAGCGGAGTCTGCTCGCCCGCTGGGGCTTCGCCGCGGTGGTGGCCATGTTGGTGGGCGTCTTCGCGTACTTGGCGTTCTCGAGGCTGTTCAGTGAGACGGGTCTCGCTCCGACCGGCGCTCTGTTGGTGACCCGTCTCTTCCACGCGGGATGGGCGGTCTTGGTCTTCGGGAGCCTGGTGGGGTGGAGCGGGATACCCGAACGCGACGCTCCGAGTCGGACGATCGGGCTGTTGCTGGCGTGTGGCACAGCCACGGCGGCGATGATCGGACGCGTCGGCTCGGACGTGAACTACCTGTTCGAGTACTACACGTTCATCGCGATGGCCGTCGGACTCGCGTGGGCGCGGGCCGAGGGTTGGGTGCGCCTCCTGCTCTGGGTGATGCTGGGGACGTTCGTCGTCGCCAACCTCGCCACCTACCCCTCATCGAGGAACTCGCGACCGGAGAGGCTCCAGGGGATCGCCCGTCGCGCGTCACTGCTCGCCGAGCTCGAGCTCCTCGACGACCCGATCCTGTCCCAGGACCCCGGGCTCCTCGCCATACTCGGACGACCGATCTACTACCAGCCGTTCATCTATCGCCAGCTGGCCGATGCTGGGATCTGGGATCCCAGCGAGCTGGCTCAGAGGGTCCGAGATCAGGAGTTCCCGGCGATCCTCGTGGTCCTCAACCGGCCGTACGCGTTCCTGGAGAACGGCGAGCCTCAGTTCGGTCCGGTCGTCGAGAACGCGCACACCGGGTTCCCGAAGGAGATCGTCGAGGCCTACCGGGAGCACTACGAACCGGATCCCGAGCACGTCGTCAGCGAGACGTTGAACCAGTGGTTCATCGAGGTGCGCTACCTCCTCCGACCCAAGAAGTAGCGGGCGGCCGAGGCCAGCGGGAGGGACGATTTCAGCGTCGGAGGTCGGGGTCGACCACCGCGGGGCGCGGGAGGCGGTCGTTCTCGCCGAGGCGTCGCGGATCGCGACCGAGCGCCGTGTCGACCGCCGCGGATGCGGAGCGCTGCAGTCTCGAGAGAATCGCGTCGAACATGCCGGTCTTGGAATAATGATCGCGACGACGGCCGTCCTGCCACCGTTTGAACGTTCGATAGGTACCCCGGCCCGTCGAGCCGTGCTCGGCGATGAGCGCGAGCTGCGCGGAGTTCGAGTAGCTCTGGACGAAGGTGTCGACGAGACCTTCGAACTCCGCTTCCGCCTTTCGCGCGACCGAGCGTAGCGTGCCCGAGACCTCCTGGCACGCGGCCTCGAGCACCGGGAGCCCCGGACGAAAGCCACCTTCGAGGTCGATCTGGACGAGTCGATCTCCGAACACGATCACGTGCTTGATCGACGCGTGCTCGGGGATCAACAGCGCCTCACCCAGTTCCAGAGCGAGCTCGTGTCGTCGAGACATGCGCTCGGAGACGCTGCTCAGCAACTCGTGACGTCGGGCGGGCTCGGTCGTCGGCTCCTCGAACACATCGGCGACGGAAGGCCCCGGGCAGTACTCGAGCCACAGCGTGGGAAACCGCGAGAACTCCGGTGGGGGAGGATCGTGCGAGAGGACGGGGACATCGAATCCGTGGCGGCGCCAGATCTCGAGACCCAAGCGCTCGGTCTCCCGCCGCGCGGTCGCCGACACCCCGCGCTTGCGCTCGAAGAAACGATGGGACAGGCCCTTGATCCACTCGCCCACCAGCCCGCCACGTCGGCGGTAGACCTTGAGCAACCGGTCCACTCCACCGACCCGATAGACGTACAGCTGGTTTCCCCCGCCGTGGCTGCCTCCGTCTTGGATCAATGCCACGCGAGTCGGAGTCTCGGAGCCTCCCCCACCGCTCACCGCACCTCCAGCTTCTCCTGGAGCCGGCGCGCGACGTTGTACTTCGAGGTGGGCTTTCTCGCCCGAGACCGCAGGTTCTGGTCGAGCTGACGACCCCACCGATGGAGGAGCCGAGGATGGTCGAGGAAGAAGCCGGGTGCCGCGGCGAGGCGATCGCGCGACGGATAGTGCTCGATCGTCTCTTCGAGGAGACGCTCGCGGAGCTCCTCCGGGATGTTCTTCGAGATGTTCCAGAGGTACTGAACGATCTCGTGGCCGATCTGTTCGTCCACGCGTCGACGCGAGCGCCAGATCATCTCGAAGTCGAACCAGAGCAACTCTTCATCGAAGATGAGGACGTGCTTGCCATCCCCGTTCTCGTGGACCAGTCGCGGATCTTGCTCGCGGATCGCGATCTCGTGACGGCGACCCCACTCGTCGAGGAAACGACGATAGGCCGAGAACCTCTGCTCCAGATCGATCGTGCTGTCGGCCAAGTACTGGTTCAGCTTCGGCCCCGTCTTGTACTCGAACAGCATGTACCCGCCCGGGGGACAGTTGGGCGCGACGACCTCGACCTCGGGGTAAATGTCGTAGACGCGGAAGCCGTGCTTGCGCCAGGTCTCGAGGCACTCTCGCTCGATGCGGAGACGAGTCTTCGGCATGTAGGAGGTCTGCCCCGCGAACACGACGTTCTCGAAGCTCTTGTAGAGGTTGCCGACCGTGCCGCGACTCCCGTAGTAGACCTTCAGCACCGCCCAGTCATCGCGAAACGGGACCTTGTAGAGGTAGTTCCCGTTCTTGAGGAGAAGGTAGGGGGACAAGTCGTCGAACTGCAATGTCTCGGTGGTCGCCGTATCATTAAAAAAAAAACCGTCAGTGGACCTCGAATGGCATCCGTGGAAAGCGCGGGAGACTACCACACTCGCCACGACGTTGCCACGTGCCGGCTTGCGGACGCTGTCCCAACCCCGTAGTGTATCCCGGTCTATGCGATGGGGGTGAATGGGTTCCTGGTGGACCTCCTGGGCTTCAAACCCACGGTGCGGCGCGAACAACGTCGCAGGTCGGTTCGATTCCGATGCACCCCCGTTCTTCCCGCTCGCCGCTCGGGCTGCGCCGTGGGGATGGGTGTGCTTGTTGGGGATGCTTGGGGCGTATGCGGACGTGGCCCCATGAGGTTGGGGGCCTGCTCTGTTGGTGGCTGTGGAGTGGCCCGACTCGCTGGTCGCTCGGTTGGGATGCCGCGGTGGGCGTCTTCGAGTTGTGCGGTCGCCCGTGAGGTTGTGGCCTGCTCTGCGAGTACCCCGCCCGGTTTGGAGTTTTCGTGCGAACTTGCCGCACGGACTGCTAGCGCAGTCGGACCCAGGTGGTGGGGTCTTCCTTTTCGACCCGGCCCACAATGGCGCGAGCGGGGGTCTGCTCGCGCTCGAGTTGTCGAATGAGGGTGTCGACGTCTTTCTCGGCGACGGCGATCAAGAGTCCTCCCGAGGTTTCGGCGTCGAAGGCGAGAGAGGCGAGTTCCGGTGGCACGGATGGCTCGATGCCGGCGCGAGGGCCGAGGTAGTGCCGACTTCGCGCGGCGCCGCCGGAGAGGCAACCCTTCATGGCGAGCTCGCGGCTGCCGAGGGTGAGTGGAAGCGACTCTGCATCGAAGACGAGGGTCACCCGCGACGCACGGGCGACCTCGGAACCGTGGCCGAGGAGTCCGAAGCCCGTGATGTCGGTGACCGCCGAGACGTCGAGCCCCTCCGTCGCGCGCGCGGCTCCGTCGTTCAGGGTGGCCATGCTCTCGACGGCGAGGCGAACCTGCTCCTCGTCTTCCTTGCCCTTCTGGATCGAGGTCGTGACCGCGCCCATACCGAGGGGCTTGGTCAGGACGAGGATGTCTCCGGGTCGCGCGTCGCCGTTGGCTCGGACGTGGTCGGGATGAATGAGCCCGGTGACGGCGAGGCCGTACTTGATCTCCTCGTCCTCCACGGAGTGTCCACCGAGGAGCGCCGCGCCGGCCTTCGCGATCATCGCGGAGCCCCCGGCGAGGATGTCCCCGAGAATCGACATGTCGAGCTTCCGACGCGGGAAGCCGACGACGTTCATCACCGAGAGCGGCGTGCCACCCATCGCGTAGACATCGGAGAGCGCGTTGGCCGCTGCGATCCGACCGTAGTCGTAGGGGTCGTCGACGATCGGTGGGAAGAAGTCGATCGTCTGGACCAGCGCGCGGTCCGCATCGAGACGAACGACTCCCGCATCATCCAGGTTCTCCGGACCGAGGATGACGTCGTCCCGCGTCGGGATCGTGAGCTTGGAGAGGACCTGTCCCAGGTCCTCGGGCGACAGCTTGGAAGCTCAGCCGGCGCAGCTCGCGTATTTCGTCAGTCGGAGTTTCTTCTTGAACACGATTCGTCGTTCCCACCAGAGAGTCCGTCACGACAGGTCACCGCGACCTCGGACAGCCGACGAGCCAACTCGTCGAACTCATCATCGTCGAGCGTTCGTACGTCGAAGAACAGCGCATCATCGCGAACGCGCGGCAGGACGGCAGGATCGCCCGTGCGCAGCGCCCGTCCCCAGTCTGCGAGGGCCGTAGGAGGACGGACTTCGACGCCCCAGGTCGGAAGGTAGCGTGCCGGAAGCGAACCACTTCCCGCCATGGATCGATCGGGAGATGCCTGGACCTCACCGAGACCATCGATGCTCGACAGCCTCGCGGCGAGTCGCTCCGCTCGGGTGCGCAACTCGGATCCGTCCGTGAGCAGACGGCGAAGCGCCGGGACCTCGCGGATGGCCGCGTCGGTACCTTCGCGGTAGATCCGCAGCACCGACTCCAAGGCCATGTAGGTCAAACGGCAAGGCCGCACGGCTCGGTAGAGCGGGTGCTTGCGGCAGCGTTCGACTGCGTCCTTCCGCCCGAGGATCAACCCCGACTGGGGTCCCCCGAGGAGCTTGTCCCCGGAGAAGCACACGAGATCGGCGCCGGCCCTCAACGAGGTCGACACGTGAGGTTCACCCGGGATCCCGTGTCGCTCCAGGTCGATCAGGCAGCCGGAGCCGAGATCGTGAACGACCGGAATGGCATGTTCCCGACCGAGCGCCACGAGCTCGTCGATCGAGACCTCTTTGGTGAACCCCTCGATCCGGTAGTTGCTCGTGTGCACCTTCAGGATCAAGCCGGTCTCCTCATCGATCGCCTGCCGATAGTCGCGGAGGTGGGTTCGATTGGTGGTGCCGACCTCGACCAGCCGCGCGCCACTCTCCTCCATGACGTCGGGGATGCGGTAGGATCCACCGATCTCGACGAGTTCACCCCGGGAGATGACGACTCGCTTGCCGCGAGCGAGTGCTCCGAGAATCAGCATGGTCGCGGCGGCGTTGTTGTTCACGACCGTCGCGCGCTCGGCTCCCGTCAGCTCACACAGAAGCTCCGCGCAGCCGAGGTCGCGACCTCCACGCTCACCGGACTCCAGATCGAGCTCCACGCGAAGTGGCGCGCCACTCCGCTCGTTCAGGGTCCTGACGGCGCGCTCGGGAAGTGGCGCTCGGCCGAGCCCAGTGTGGAGAATGACGCCCGTGCCGTTGATCACTCGGCGGTAGTACGGACGAGCCGCGAGCTCGAGGGCGTGGCGCAACCGTCGACGGACCGCGTCGAGAGCGAGCTCGGTCTCCTCCAGTTCGCCACGCAAGCCGCGTTCTCGCAGACCGTCCAGGTCGGATCGCAGATGACGTGTCACGACCGACAGGGAGTGCTCCGCGACCT
>JAGQRC010000008.1 GCA_020425835.1 Planctomycetota bacterium
AAGGGCAAGATCGCGCACTACGAGATCCCCGAGCATTTCTGGATCGTCGACGAGTTCCCGATGATGGTGACCGGGAAGATCCAGAACTTCCGCATGCGCGAGCTCGCCTCGGAGTGGCTCGCCGGCTCCTGAGCGGCGGGCGAGCGTCCCGAACCAGTTGACCTCGCGCCTCCGCGACCGATCATCGGCGGGCGGAGGCGTTGGGTCATGGCCGAAGATGAGATTGCGCAGACCGTCACTCGGATTCTCCGCTCGGGAGTGCGATCCGAGGAGCTACTCCCGCTCGTCTATGACGAGCTACGGAAACTCGCTCACGCGCGTATGGCCTCCGAGCGCGCGCAGACGCTGGAGCCGACCGCGCTCGTCCACGAGGCCTATCTCCGGCTCGTGCACGGTGGCGATGTCGATTGGTCGGGGCGCGGCCACTTCTTCGGCGCTGCGGCGCGAGCCATGCAGCGGATCCTGATCGACCGGGCCCGTGCTCGTCTTGCGCAGAAGCGAGGGGGAGAGGCTCGGCGCATCACCATGGATGCCGCCGAACCCGTCGGCGAAGAGGATCCCCACGAGGTCCTCGCGCTCGAGGACGCGCTCGACGAACTCGAGCGCCTCGACCCTCGCAAGTGCGAGGTGGTGCGCTTGCGCTACTTCGCGGGTCTCTCGGTCGACGACACCGCGCTCGCGCTCGGCATCTCGCGCACGACGGTCAAGGACGAGTGGGCCTTCTCTCGGGCGTGGCTGCTCGCCCGCCTTGGATCGGACCATTGATCGTGGAGCCGGACCCGTGGCAGCGGCTCCAAGTGTTGTTCGCCTCCGCGCAGGGACTCCTCGGCCCCGAACGCGAGGCGTTCCTCGATCGCGTCGAGTCCGAGGACCCCGACCTCGCTCCCCAACTCCGCGCCATGTGTGCGGCGGTGGAGGACTCGCGCCTCGAAGATCCCACGCACCGACCCGCGACCCTACCGGTCTCCCCCCGAATCGGCGCGGAGCTCGGACGGATCGGTCCCTATCGCCTGCAAGAGGTGATCGGCGAGGGCGGAATGGGAGTCGTCTATCGCGCGGAGCAATCGGAGCCGCTTCGCCGTCGGGTCGCCGTCAAGATCGTGAAGCCCGGTCACGACAACGCCAACGTCCTCGCACGGTTCGACAGCGAGCGACAGGCCTTGGCGATCATGGACCACGAAGCGATCGCGAAAGTGCTCGACGCCGGGACCACGCCGGACGGTCGTCCCTACTTCGCGATGGAGTACGTGGCGGGGTTGCCCATCACGGAGTACTGCGATCGCGAGAAGCTCTCGACCGACCAGCGGCTCGCGCTCTTCGCCGAAGTGTGTGATGGGGTGCAGCACGCTCACCAGAAGGGCGTGATCCATCGAGACCTCAAGCCTTCGAACATCCTCGTGTCGACGGACGGAGATCGACATCGTCCCAAGATCATCGACTTCGGCATCGCGAAGGCGACCGGGTTCCAGCTCACCGAGAAGACCCTCTACACGCAGCGCGGCCAGCTGGTCGGCACGCCGGAGTACATGAGCCCGGAGCAGGCAGACCCCACGGCGCTCGACATCGACACGCGCACCGACGTCTACTCCCTGGGTGTCCTCCTCTACGTGCTGCTCGTCGGACGCCATCCGTATCGGGATCAGCTGACCCGGAGTCGTGATCTCCTCGAAGTGAGGAGGATCATCCTCGAGCAAGACGCGCCACGGCCGTCGACCTTGATCCGATCCGGGGATGCGACCGAGACCCTCGTCCAAGCGCGGCGAACGGAGGTCGGCACGTTGCGGCGTCAGCTGCGGGGCGAGCTCGACTGGATCGCGCTCAAGGCGCTCGAGAAGGACCGCAACCGCCGGTACCCGGCGGCGTCGGAGCTCGCGGCGGATGTGCGACGGTACCTCGCCGACAGCCCGATCCAGGCGCGACCGCCGAGCTTCTGGTACACGGCGCGAAAAACACTGCGCCGACATCGGAACGTCCTCCTCCCGACCGTGTTGTTCCTCGTCGCCCTGTTCGCGGGGCTCGGTCTCGCGACCTATCGCTACGTGACTGTCCGAGCCATTGCCCTGCGATCGGGAGAGACGCAGCGTCTCGAGGCGTTCGATGCGGAGGTGGAGTCACTGTGGCCGGAGATCCCGGAGAACGTCCGCACCATGGAGGCGTGGCTCCTCCGCGCCAAACACGAGACGGAGCGGCTCCCGGCGCTCGAGACCGAGCTTGCGCAGCTGCGGTCCAAGGCAGAGGCGTACGAGGTCGAGCGTGAAGCGAGTAGCTTCCTCGTCCAGCGCCTTCGCGACCTTCGCGAGGAGCGTCAGAAGCTCCGGGAGACCGCGTCCACCGAGCGCCGGATGACGCTGAGCACCGAGATCGCTTCGCTCGAGAAGAGGATTGGTACCGAGGAGCGCTATCGATTCGCGAGCGAGGAGAACCAGCTCCATCATCAGATTCTGAGTCGCCTGGTCGATCTTCTGCGGTCCATTCGGGACGTGCGAATCCCCGCGGTGGAATCACGGGTGCGGGTCGCGAGTTCGATCCGCGACCGGAGCATCGGTCAGGAGGTTCGCTGGGAGGCGGCTCGCAGAGCGATTCGGTCGAGCGACAAGTACGGCGGACTCGATCTGCCGCCGCAGCTCGGCCTCCTCCCGCTCGGGGTCGATCCGGGAAGCGGCCTCTACGAGTTCCTCCACGTGCGTTCCGGTGCGAGCCCGATTCGGGATGACGGCGAGCGTGCGCCCTTCAATGGAGTCAAGGTCGGGATCGTGCTCGTGCTGATTCCGGGCGCGACGGCGATCATCGGGGCGGAGACGCCGGACGTAGTCTTCGAGGACTCTGCGGATGGGGTCACGGTGGCGGCGGTGCAGAACCGACCGTTCTACCGACGACGCGTCGGGTTGGAAGCCGGTGACGTGGTCATGGCGATCGATGGGATCGTCCCCGAGGATGCCGCGGATGCTCGATCTCGGGTGAGTCGTTGGACGTCGGACCAGGAGATTCGGCTCCAGATCGTGCGCGCGGGGGAGCCTCGTACGATCGAAGTCCGGCTCCTGACGATCGATCCGGAGGCGACGTCGTACGAGGGACCGTGCCATGAGGTCGCGATCGAGCCCTTCTTCATTTCCAAGTACGAGATGACCCAGGCGCAGTGGTCCCGTTTCGTCGGTGAGAACCCGAGCAACTACGCGGACGATCGGGAGATGATCGAGCTCGACAATCCTGTGGAGCGGGTGAGCTGGTACGACGCGCAGGTCCAGCTCGGTCGCATGATGCTCCGCCTACCGACCGAGGCGGAGTGGGAATACGCCGCGCGAGCGGGGTCCCGAACACCCTGGTGGACGGGAGCCGACGAGCATTCGCTCCGGGGGGCAGCGAACCTGCGAGATCTGACCTTCAAGCGGGACTCGAACTACCTCGGCGACGTCATCGAGTGGTTGGACGACGGGGCACTCTTCCACGGGGTCGTCGGTTCCTGGCGTGCCAACCCGTGGGGGCTCCACGATGTTCACGGCAATGTGTGGGAGTGGACCGCGACCGCGGCTCACCAGTACGACGCCGATCAGCCGTTCGAGCGGGACGATCCCTATGCGATCTGTCGCGGCGGGAGCTTCTACAGCGAGTTCGCCTCCCTCGCGAGGTCCGCGAATCGCATCGTCGTGACGAAGGACTACCGCGGCTGGGAGTACGGCCTGCGTCCCGCGAAGTCGATCGAGCGACCCTGATCGGACGGAGTCGACGTCGAGGATCCGTTCCGTCGTCGACTCTCGAGATCGACGTCATCGGGTGGGGATTCGCTGTCTCAGCGCTTCGCGGTCCGACGGCTTCGCGAACTGCTGGTTCGACTCGAGGTAGTCTCGGGCCTCGTCGAGTTCATCGGCGCCGACGAGTTCGAGGATCTTCGCTTCCATGATCGTCCGTATCGTTTGCCGATCCGCCTCGACCTGCTCGAGGCGACCGAGCTTCTCCCAGACCAGGGCGCGATTGTTCAGGAAGGAGATCCTCTCCGTCGCCAGCGCCGAGTAGTGCGGATCGTCCGGCGGGAGGTCGATCGCTCGGTCGAGCTCCCGTCGAGCGGCCTCGAGGTTCCCCTGGACGAAGTAGAGGTGGGCGAGGAGCGGCGCGAGGGACCGGTCATCGGGTGACGCACGGCGCAACGCCTCGAGAATGGGGGAGGCCTCGTTCGCTTTCCCGGCGATCAGCAACGCCTCGGCCTGGACCTGAAGAACGTCGGCCGAATTGCCGAACCGACTCAGCGCGGCGGCGCACACCTCCAGGGCTCGGCGCAGGTGCGACTGGGCGTCGCCGCGACCGCTCTTGATCATGCGCAATCGCGCTCGGGCCAGGTCGAGACTCGCATCGTAGGCCGGACCTCGCTGACCGGGCATCTTCCACTCGACCTGCCATCGGCGCTCCGAGGACTCGAGCCATGCGTCGAGGTCTGCCTGCAGGCGTGCGACCAGGGCTCGATGGTAGTGCGCATTCCCGTATTCATCGTAGAGCTCGATCGACTGCTCCAGCTCGCTCCGCGCGATGGCCAGCAATTGCTCTCGGCGCGGCCGGTTCTCCTCTCGCGTCGCCTCCACGTAGATCTCGTGTCCGAGTTTCTCGTGGCCCTTTGCACTCGCCGGCTGTGCGCGGGTGATCGCCTCCGCGATCGACCGCTCGCTCCTCCAGTCGCGGCAGCGGATCGCGAACGCGACGCTGCCGGCGATCACCAGAATCCCCACGCCGATCGTCGCAATGCCGTCGATCCTCGGATGCCGTCGGCGAAACCACGCGAGCGACGCGGCAACGGCGGCGCAGAGTCCGGCACTGGGCGCGAAGAGTAGACGTTCCGCGAAGACGGTGCCCGTCGCGAAGAACAGGTTGGCGACCACCAGGAGCGGAAGGAGGTAGACCGTGAGTGCGGCGCCCCAGAGCGCGGACTCGGCGGGTCGACGTCGGGCCACTTTCGCGATCAGCGCGGAGAATCCGAACAGCACCGCTGCACCGCCGAGAGCACCGACACGGTAGAGTTGGTCCGCCGGGAGAATCGCGTTCAGCGAGTAGTCGGCGCTCAAGGGCCAGGGGACGAGCATCTTCAGGTGGTAGAGAAGGGTCACGTCGAGCGCGCCCGCGATGCGGCCGAGTGCCGAGCGATGAGCGAGGATGTTGTCGAGCTCCGTCGGTGGTTGCGGCTCACCATCGAGGGCGATCGACCGGAGCACGAACCAGACCGCGATCACCGCCGCGCAGCCGAGCCACAGCCGCAGTTGCCGGCGGTTTCCTTCGCGAAGGCGTTCCAACCAGCGACCGTCTCCACGCTCGAACAGCGGCACGAGCGCGAGGATCGGGAGCGCGGCGATCGCACTCTCCTTCGAGAACATTCCGACCGCGAACGCCACCACTCCCCACACCCGCACGACGGGGCGACTCGATCGTGCGGCCAACCAAAGGCCCAGCGCGCCGCCGAGCGCGAGGAGCTCGGCTCGTCCCACGAGGTTCGCGACCGGCTCCGTGTGAATCGGATGGGCCGCGAAGAAGAGTGCGCCGAGAAGTGCGAATCGTGGTCTCGATCCGAGAGAGAGCAACCACCGTCCGACGAGTCCGCACACCGCTCCGTAGAGGATGGCGTTGCACAAGTGGTACGGCCAGGCGGTCGTTCCGAACAGCGCTCGCTCGATCCCGAACGTGACGAGCACTAGGGGGCGGTACAACCCGCCCTGGACGTAGTCGCCCCAGTAGTTGTCGACGAAGAGGCCTGGAAGCGAGCCGAGCGAATCGAGTCGCGGGTTCTCGAGGACGATCTGCTTGGAGTCGAAGACGAAGCTGCCTCCGAGGGTGAACGATCCGAGTCCGAGACCGACGAGCGCAGGGATTGCGAAGACCAGCCAGGCGGATGCCCGCTTCTCCGAAGGCGGGGAGGAGGGTATCGACGAGTCACTCATGAGGTTCCCCGGAGTTCGTGCGTGTGCGCGGTGGCCACGAGGCGCGGCGGTGAGGATCGTGAGATGCACGCTCGCGACGTGGACGTGCTCACGATAGCGGATCCGCTTCCGAGCCGCCGTCGAAAACGGAGAGCGGGAGCGAGAGGTGCTCAGCGTACGGTGGGTCGCGAGATACCGCGCATGTTCTCCTGCGCGCGCTCCGCGCCCCAGATGGTCAGAGGGACGCTCGGACTTCCGAGGTGATCCCACGTCCACGGCCCTTCGGGAGTCGGTGCGGTGAGCGAGGCCACGAGCTCACAATTGCCGAAACCGGCGCTGAGTGAGCCGAGGATGAACGGCTGGAACACGGTCATGTAGAGCCGATAGCAGCCGTGTCGCTCTTGGACCAGGCGCATGGGGCTCAGCGAGCCGTTCCCGATCTGAGCTACCGTCCGACTCGACGCTGCGCCACCGACCCCATCGATGTCGTGGTACAGCTCGAGAGTGTTTCCGGAGATCTTCCGGATCCGAGAGATCGCCCAGTTCTCGAGGGTGCCTCCGTTGCGAATGATCACCGCCGCGTCGGGCGAGAACGCGGAGGCATCGGAGACCGTGAGGAACCGGCCGCTGACCGAGGTCCAGCTGCGTACGGCGAGCGGATCACTCGCGATGATCGGATTGCTCGGGTCCTCCACCCAGTCGATCAGGTCGACCGACGTGGCGTGTCCGACGTTCCAGCCCCCGGGACCGAACTCCATCTCCTTCACGCGGATGCCGGCGTAGTACAAGTTCCAGAGCTGAGTGTCCGCATCGAACCAGACCACCGGGTCGTTGACGCCGTCGTCCTTCCAGTCGTCGAGTCCGCTCTCGGCGAGAACGGCGCCGTCGACGGCGGACCCGTCGATCCTTGTCCACGGCCCCTCGGCCGCCGGGGCCGCGAACAGGAACATCCGGTGGATCGAGGTGCCGACGACCTCGCCGGTCGCCAGGAGTTTCCACTGGCGATCGGGGTCGGGCTCGCCGAGGTCACGGATCACCAAGGGCCCCGTCAAGACGTCGTAGTCGGCGCCGCCCCCAGGAAGCAGTGTGCGAGGGAGGATCGGATCGGTGCCGACCAATGCCCAGGGCCCGGAGGGATCCGTCGCCGTCGCCAACCCGATCGAGCTGCCGTCGTCGTCGAAGCCCTCGAAGTACAGGTAGTACGTGCCATCGTCGTCGAGCAGCACGTTCTTCTTGCGGATGCCGTGCTCGTAGAAGGAGCCCGCCGGTCCTCCGCCGAGGAGCTCGGCACCACGCCCGCTCGGGAGGAACCGAGCGCCGTGAGTGGTGTGGTAGCGCAACGCGTACTCGGTCGAGATCACGCCCCGCGCATTCGTGTAGCCGTGATCGGTTCCATCGGCCTCGTAGCGCACCCACTCGATCTCCGCGCTGCCGGAGCCTCCCTCGGTCGAACGGTCACCCAACGTCAGCCAGACCTCTTCGCTCGGGTCGAGACCGAGCGCGTCGAGCGCGACCCAGTCGGTGAGCGAGTTCAGGGCGAGGCCGTGGGAAGGGTCTCCGATCCCGCTGCCCTGTCGGTGGAAGCAGAAGAACCGGATCGCCTCCGTCGTCCCATCGATCTCGAAGCCGACCGAGTAGTAGTCCGCCTGAGCGCCGATTCGAACCGGTGCGATGGCCCGTGCGTCGACGCCCGGAGCACTCCACGCGTTCACCGGATCACCCTGCCAGTAGCGGCCCTGATCGGTCGGATCGCCATCGATGCGGAACCGGATGCCGGTTGTGGCGCCTCGGACGCGGATCGTCGCGAGGCGCTCGCTCGAGAGCGTCGCGGCGGTCGCCGACGCGGGCGGGCTGCCGACCGGGCGACGCCAAAGCGCAATGAGGTCTTCGAGGCTCCCGTTGTTCGGGCGCCGGACCGAGAAGAACCAACACTGCGACCGCGCCCGCTCGAGAGGAGCGACGGGTCGAAGGAAAGCGCTGTCGCTCGGATCGTTGACCTCGAGATGAAGGTTGCTGTCACCATCGGGGCCGGCGTTCCCACCGCCGGTCACCTCGACGATCCAGCGCGTCGGGTCCAACGGTGTCGCGGAGAAGTGCTCGACGAAGTTCACCGGGGTCGGCGCGAGATCCAGGACGACCGTCGCTGTCGCCGAGCCCGAGCCATCCGAGACCGTGTAGTCGAATTGATCGACGAGGTCGGGCCCACCGTCGTGCTCGTACCGGAAGGCTCCGTCGTCGAAGAGCAAGAGCGTGCCGTGGGCCGGAGTCGAGTGGGACACCACGGTGAGCGGATCCCCATCGGGGTCGAAGTCGTTGGCGAGGAGCCCCGCCATGGCATCGACCCAGCGTTCACAGCCGGAAGCGATCCCGTACGAATCGTCGAGGGCGATCGGATCCGCGCCGCCGCCGAGCACGGTCACCTCGAAGGACTGCTCATCGAACAGCCCCGCATCGTCGGTGACCCGCACTCGAAACGCCGCCGGCGGCCCGGGCACCGCGATCCACTGCACGCGCCCGGTCGGATCGATCGTCGATCCGGTGGGGGCGACCGGGAGCGAGAAGACCAACGTGGCGCCCGGGTCCGCGTCGATCGCTTCGACGTCGTAGACGAACAGGGCACCGGCCGACACTCGGGTCGGCGGGGTGGACGTGATTTCCGGTGCCACCTGAAGATCCGGACAGCCGGAGAGCGGTCCGATGCAGAGCAGGGCGTCGGCGGTCGAATCGTCGCCACAGGAAGGGAACGGTGCCGGGAGTGCGGGGCCCGCGAGGAAGAGATAGGCCAACAACGAGACGGCGTCCGAGATGTCGGCCACGCCGTCGTCGTTCGCGTCACAGGCATCCTCGCACGGGACAGGAGTCGCGCCGAACAGCGCCGCGAGAATGGTGACCGCGTCGGTGATGTTGACTCCGCCGTTCCCGTTGCAGTCGCCGCGCACGAAGGTGGAGCGGGCGCGGGCTGTCCCGCAGACGGCGAGTGCCGCGAAAAGGGCGAGGAGCGCGATCGTGGAGCGTCGGCGCATCGAAGGTCGGTTTCGGCAGATGGAGCGACGACCGGAACGACGTCGAAGCGTCGATTCTACCACACGGACCACGCTCGGCCGAACCGGCCGCCTGCGGGCGCGGAAACGACGATGGCGGGGAGAGTTCCGGTGGAGGCTGGGGGGCGTCGCTCGGAGCGCCGCGACTCAGAGCCAGAAGTGGTAGTAGTGCTCGACTCGCTCGACGCGATAGCGGCACCGAGCGTAGAGACGCGCCGCGACCTCGTTCCGCCCCTGTGTGACCACTTGGGCGAGGGTCCGATGCTGGGTGCGACCCCAGTGCTGGGCCGCACGGACGAGCTTCGTCCCGAGCGAGCGACCGCGACAGTGCGCGTCGACGGCGATCAGACCGATGTCCGAGCGCCCGTCCTTCTCGCCGACGGTGGCCATGCCGACGATGCGATCGCCGTCTCGGACGACGAGCGTGACCTCCGCCAGTCGCTTCTCGAGCGAGTTCACGAGCCAACGCCGATAGAGCGTCTCGAACACTCGGCGCGGCACTCGAGGATCGACGGCGAAGCGGGAGAGCTCGGCGCTGGCGATCGCCAACTCCTCGAGCTCCGGCGTCGTCTCGTTCGACGCGTATTCCTCGACCTCCGTCGGTCGTTCGATCTCCCCGAGGCCCGCTAGGTCGCAGACGTAGGTGGTGCGTTCGTCCGCGAGGAATCCACCCGCTCTTTCGGCCGCGGCATCGTTGCGGGGTTCCGGGGCGGCGGGCCAGTACGCCAAGCGGACCCCTCGGGCGCGAAGCTCGTCGAGCAACTCGAGGAGCTCCGTCGTTCCGAGGCTCGGAGACTGCAGCAACACGACCTCGAAACCGAACAGCTCCCGGTCGAAGGCGAGCGAGCGGTAGGAGTCGGAGCCCATGGATCGATCCTCGAGATTCGGTCGTGAGATGGCGGAGGCGGTTCCCGATCGGTGACCGAGGGTATGGGGAACGCGTTTCGCGCACAACGTCGACCGACCGTCGTTTCGTCGGACGATCCGTCCTCCCTCCGGGATCTCGACCGGGTCGGCCGCCTCCGATCCGGTCGGTCGCGCGTTGACCGGCGCCACCCCCGCGAGTAAGACCGAGGATTCCAACTGGCTCCCGACCCCTTCTGATCGAGGCCCCTTTGACCGCCGATCCCGCCGAACCCACCGATGGACACTTCCACGCCGAGGTGATCGCGGAGATCGCCGGGGAGATCCAACGGGCGGGGGGGAACGAGGTCTTCTTCTTCGGGACGATCGACGATGGGATTCTCTCGCGCGTGGAGGTCGTCGCTCGGGGTCACGCCTCGGCGGTGCCGGTCTTCATCGATCGCGCCGAGGAGCACCACCACGTTCTCATCCACAATCATCCGAGTGGGAACCTCACGCCATCCTCACCCGACCTGCGCGTCGCCAGCGAAGCGGGGATGCGGGGACTCGGCTTCTTCATCGTCGACAACGCCGCGACTCGGGTCTATCGCGTCGTCGAGCCCGCCGAGCGGCGCGCGGAGTTGCCGATCGACGTCGCGGAGATCGAGGAGATCTTCTCGGCTGGGGGTCGGTTGGCCCGGGCGATCCCGAGCTTCGAGGATCGCGCGGGTCAACGCGAGCTCGCCATCGCCACGGCCGAAGCGATCAACGGTCGTCGGGTGGTGGCGTTCGAGGCGGGGACCGGAGTGGGGAAGTCGTTCGCCTATCTCGTCCCCTCGATCCTCTGGGCGGTCGCGAACCAGAGTCGCGTCGTCGTCTCGACGCAGACCATCGCGTTGTCCGAGCAGCTCGTGACCAAAGACCTTCCCGTGCTGACGCGCGCGCTCGGCGTGGACTTCCGGTTCGCCCTGATCAAAGGCCGCGGCAATTACGCTTGCCGGAGGAAGACCGGCGAAGTGACTGCGCAGAAGGGGCTCTTCGGCTCCGATCCCGAGCGGATCAACTGGATCGAGACGCTCGTCGACCGGATTCCTCACAGCCGTACCGGGTCGCTCTCGGAGCTCGACGAGCTGCCACCCGAGGATGTCTGGGATGATTTTCGCTCGACGACCGACCAGTCGCTGAAGACTCGCTGTCCCCACTACCAGGAGTGCTTCTACTACGAGGCGCGACGAGTGGCGGCGCGCGCGCACGTCCTCGTCGCCAATCACCACCTGTTCTTCGCCGACCTCTCCGTGCGGCGCGCGGTCGGAGGATTCGACGACGACCTGGTGTTGCCCTCCTACTCCCGCGTCATCTTCGACGAGGCGCACCGACTCGAGGAGGTGGCGTGCCAACATCTCGGAGGTGGGTTCTCCCGCATCGGACTGTTGCAGTTGCTCGGACGGCTCGCTTCGAATCGCGAGGCGAGGGGTCGACTTCCGTTTGTGTCGAGCGTGTTGAAGGGGAAGGCGCGGGTCGCCTCTTCGGAGTTCCTCGATCGGAACCTCATCCCCAAGGTCTCCGATACTCGCGCCGCGGTGCTCGAGGCGATGGACAGTCTCGGTCAGCGGATCGGTGCCATCGAAGCGGAGTCGAAGGATGGGAGCCGAGGCTCTGGAGCGACCGGGTCCGAGGTGAGCCGACCCGAGACGCCCGGCGGACCCATCGCGCGGCGGATCGGGTCGTCGGCGGACGATGTCGATCCCGAGTTGCTCGAGGAGCCGCTACTCCTCCTGCGGGATGAGCTGCAGGATCTCCAACGTGCGGTGCGTCAGGCGTGGAACCTGTTGTTGGACGAGCCGTTCGAGCCGGAGTCGAAGTACGAGGGTTGTCTCGCCGAGTACCGTTCCGCGTTCTCGGGTCTCGCCGGAGCGGTCGCGGAGATCGAGGGAATCCTCTCCCAGCGTCGAGGGTTCGTGGCGTGGGCGGAGCTGCGTCCGGGGAGGAGGGGCAACCTGATCTTTCGTCACGCGCCGGTCCGCGTCTCCGACATCCTTGCCGACGATCTCTACGCGCGAGTCGGGAGTGCAGTGATGACTTCGGCGACCCTCTCGATCGGCGACTCCTGGAGCTTCCTCGCGGATCGTCTCGGGTGGGACAAGACGGAGGCCGGACGGTTCCAGGGTCGCGTGTTTCCTTCGCCCTTCGACTTCCACGCTCAGTCGTTGCTCGCGGTTCCCCGGGACTTCCCGCCTCCCGAGTCGCGCTCGTTCGTGCCGCGCTTCGTCGAGCTCGTACGAGCCACGGTCTCCCACGTTCGCGGACGCACCTTCGTGCTCTTCACCAGCCACCAGATGCTGCGGCGGGTCGCCGGCGAGCTCCAGGACGAGTTCGAGCGCGCGGGGTACCCCTGTCTCGTTCAGGGAACTCGACCCCAGAGCGAGCTCCTTCGACGCTTCCGAGAGTCGGGGAGAGCGGTGTTGTTCGGCAATCAGACCTTCTGGGAAGGGGTCGACGTGCCGGGGCAGGCGTTGAGCTGCGTCGTCATCGCCCGGCTGCCGTTCCGCGTCCCGAGCCATCCTCTGGAGCGCGCGCGGGTCGAGGAGATCGAGGGTCGCGGTGAGGCCCCCTTCTTCAAGCTCACCGTTCCCCAGGCCGCACTCACGCTCAAGCAGGGGTTCGGGCGGCTGATCCGGACGACCGACGATCGAGGAGCCGTGGTCATCGCGGACAGCCGGGTCGTGACCAAGCCGTACGGCCGGCGATTCCTCGAGAGTCTGCCGGAAGGTCGACGCGTCGTGGCCGATTGGAGAGAGGTCGACGATGCGATCGCTCGGTTCTTCGCGGAGTCGTCGCCGTGAACACCGAGTTTCGAGCACTGATTCTCGCCTCCGGAGCGTCTCGGCGGCTCGGCGAGCCGAAGGCCCTTCTCGAGTGGCGCGGCGAGACGTTCCTGCAGCGGATCGTTCGCGTGTTCCGTGAAGGAGGTGCGGACTCGATCACCGTCGTCGTCGGCGGTCCGCACGAGTCCGCTCTCCGCGCGAGCCACCTGGACGTCGATTGGGTCTCCAATCCGGATCCCGCCCGAGGACCGATCTCCAGCGTCGTCCGCGGCCTCGAGGCGGGGGTCACGCGTTGGACCTCGGTCCACCCCGTCGACATTCCAGGGGTGGAGCCGGAAGACGTCGCGGCGCTGATCGGGAATGCTCGCGAGGGGAGCGGCGCCGAACCGTGCGTCTGGGTCTCCAGCGTGGATCGACGGAGGGCCCACCCCGTGTTGCTCGACCGAAGTGTCGCCCACCTCATTCTCGAGGCGCCGCCCGCATCCCTCCGCGACGTCTGGCGCGACCCCCGAGTCCGGGTACGACACGTCGAGCGAGAGAACCACGCCCTGCTCTTCGACATCGACACGCCCGAGGACTACGCGCGTTGGCTCGCGAACCGCTGACTCAACGCGACGGGCGACCTCGTCGGATCGACTGGATGGTCTGGTCCATACGCTGCAGGAAGCGAGAGCGGTCACGCTTGTCGAAAGCGGAAGGACCGCTGGTGATCTCGCCGAGGTCTCGGAGGTGCGAGAGCAGGTCGCGCATCGCCAAGGCGCTGGTGACCGAGTCTTCGTCGAACTCGTCTCCGCGATGCCCGATCACCCGAGCCCCCCGGTCGATGCACCGCTTGGCGAGTGGGATGTCCGCGGTGATCACGAGATCATCGCGCTCGACGTTCTCGGCGATCCAGTCATCCGTCGCATCGAAGAGGTTCTCGACCACGACGAGACGAATCCAGTCCCGGTCCGGGGTCCGCATCCAGGAGTTCGACACGACCGTGACCTGGAGCTCGTACCGCTCCGCGACGCGGTAAGCCTCGTCCTTGACGGGGCAACCGTCGCCGTCGATGAAGATGTCGAGCATCCCGCTCCGCCTCGCGTCCGTCGGTCGCGTCAGCTCGCGCTGTTCCGCCGGATCTGCTCGAGCTTCTCGAGCCACTGCGTCGGCGCGACTCCGTTCTCCTGTGCGAGCTCGAAGTGCTTCGTCGCGATATCGAACCGCTGACGATAGGTGAAGAGGACGCCGAGCGGAACGACGAACTGCGGCGCGCGCGGGCCGTGTTTCTGCTCGACGAAAGAGAACACCGTCGCGTCGTTCACGTCGTCGAGCTCGAAGAACTGGACCGCGGTGCCGCCGCCGCGCTCGACCTGGATCTTCAGCGTGACCTTGTCCCCCTCGCGCTCGAACCCCGCGCTCTTCCCGACGATCTTGTCCTCGTTCTTGAGCTCGAGCGTGATCGGTGTCCCCTTGGACTGCTGCTCGTCGTACCAGGTCAGCGCGTCGTTCATGAAGCTGTCGAGCATCTGGAACGCGGTCAGATCCGCTTCGATGGCATCGATGACCGGTTGGGTGGTGATCTCCGCCTGCAGTGAGACCGCTCGGCTGATGCACTCGGTGAAGTTCCGCGCGTCGGCGAGCTCCTTGTACTGCGCGACGAGCTCGCGATAGCGTCGGTTCTCCTCCTCGACGCGACGGGCCGCTTCGGACCGCGCGAGCGTCGCCTTGTCCTTCTCGACTTGGATCAGCTGAGTCTGGGCCTCGCGCACCTTGAGCTCGTCCCCGTACTTGATGACCTTGTTGAGGACGGCGATCGCCCGGTCGTAGTCCTTGCCCTTCAGGGCCTGTTTGAGTTCCTCCTGGTCACTGGAGTACTCCATGTCGATACGACTCGAGAGCTCGGTGATCTTCCCCTCGACCTCATCGCGTAGCGCAGGATCCGTCATCAGTCGGTTCGGGATCTGGTCGAGGTGCATCAACGCGTCGAAGTAGCGACCCTCGCCGGTCAGCTTCTCGGCAGTGTCGAAGTACTCCTGCACGCCCTCACGAAGCTGGCCCTTCGCGCGGCTGCGGATCGCGTCGATTCGGGCGAGTACCGCTGGAGCGGCGTCTCCGGAGGGATCGGACTTCAGCGCCTCGAAGAGAGCATCCAGTCGCAATCGATCGTTCGATGCCGAGGACTCGAGCCGAGGCAAGCGCTCACGAATCTGCTCCGCCTTGTTCTTCCGGTCGTTGACCCAGGTGGTCAGTCGCGCGTCGATCGTCTTCCGGATGATCCCGGCGTCCGTTTCCTGCTGCTCGACCTCCGCCTGCTGTTGCTGCTCGGCCGGATTGTTCCGCTTGGCGGCCATCAGCAGGAAGATCACTGCGATCAACACTCCGACCACGCCGCCGATCATCGTGAAGACGTTCTTGCGCCGCGACGAGAAGGAAGACGACGTACGACTCGGCACGGCGAGGGGTTCGGATCGTCCGGTGCTCGCCGGTGCACCGGGACGGCGGGGTGGCATCGGACGACCCGGCTTGGCCGGGGGCGCGCTCTTCGTCGTGGCCGCCGGTCGCGCCTGGATGTTCGGCTTCCGGCTGCGGGGAGCGGGACGCGCCGGTGTCGCGGGAACGGCGAGCGCCTTCTGCACTTCGCCGAGCCGTTCGAGAAACTGCTTGGCGCTCCCGACTCGTCGGTCGGGGGACTTCGCGAGGCAGTCGAGGATCAGCTGGTCGAAGGCATCGCTCAGTTTGGCGCCGAGCTCGCGGGGAGAGACCGGCTCTTGTTGGACGTGCTTCTTGAGGATCTCCTTCAGCGACGAGCCGGTGAACGGCGGCTTGCCGGTCGCCGCGAAGTAAAGGGTGGCACCGAGGGAGTAGATCTCGCTCGCCTGGCTGAGACCTCGACCCTGGATCTGCTCCGGCGACATGTAGAACGGCGTGCCCATCCGCTGATGCTCGATCGACATCAGATCCGCGTCGTCGACCGGCATGGCCAGCCCGAGATCGGCGATCTTGATCTCACCATTGTCGCCGAGGAGGATGTTGTCGGGTTTGAGGTCGCGGTGGAGCATTCCGTGGTCGTGTGCGTTGGCGAGCCCTTGAGCGATGGCGCGAGCGAGCTCGATGAGTTCCGATTCACGGTACGGGCCACGCTCCTGCACCCGCTTGCGGAGCGATCCGCCCTCGATGAACTGCATCGCGAGGTAGTGGTAGCCGTCGGCCTCGCCAGCGTCGATCGCTTGCACCACGTGGGGGTGGTTGATCTTCCCGGCGGCGCGCGCCTCACGCTCGAACTGCTCGATGAACCCCGCGTCGCTGGAGTGCTTCTGGTGGAGCACCTTGAGCGCGACGATCTTGTCGAGTGAGACCTGGCGCGCTCGGTACACGGTGCCGACGGTTCCTTTGCCGACCTCCTCCATGACCTCGAAACCGCCGATGCGCTCGGGCGGACTGAGATCCCGGACGGTTCGGTCGATCTGGCCCGCCTGAGCCTCGGTCAGGAATCCGCGCTCGACGGCGAGTTCGCTCACGGACCGCTCGATGCCGAGCTCTCGCCGCTCCTCTTGGGCGCCGAGGATCTTCTCCGCTTGCTCCGAGGTCAGGAGCTTGTTGGAGAGAGCGAGCTTGAGGAACAGCTTGTCGCGATCTTGGGCCATGAGGTCGTTGCTCCAGTCGAAAGGGGCTCTCGGTCTCGGCAGAGCGGCCGCGGAATCCGGCCCCAACTGTCGCGACGCATCCCGACGATCCGGTGTGTGGACGGATCGGCGCGGTCGACTCCGAAGAGGGACCGGCGGCATGAGGCGCGCGGTCCCGGTGGGACGCCCGGTCGGGGCGAAGCGGCTGGCTCGCGAGTCGGTCGAGCCGCGCTGTCGTTCCCCGGGGATCGTTTCCCGGGGATCATCTCCGGCGATCATTCGTCTCGCCGATCTCGCGACCGGTGAACGTCGTGGGTCCGGAGCTCGTCTCGGACCCGCGAAGTACGAGCGAGCGTTCCGCAGTGTTGAGCGCGCGCTCGAGTCGTATCGCGACGCGCATCCTAACCGGCTTCTCCGCCAATGGGATAGGAGTCTGTCGAGGAACTGCCCCCTGCCGAACACTCGGACTCCGAGGCCCGCGAGCCCGTCGGTCCCCAGGCTTCCGGCGGCACGGAGTTCACACCCCGACGCGACGGATCGATGGCCGCGCGCGCGTGCCCGTTCCGCTTTTTGGGCTTGTGGCGAGGGGATATGATCCGCGCCACTCTCCGCATGCGCTCCGGCTCGCGACCGGCGCACCGGACCTCTCCGTGGGCTCCTCCCCGATCGAGCCTCTCGAGAATCGCGATTGGAGCGCCCGACCCGCCATGATCTCGCACGCCTGGCTCCCTACCGTCGTGTTCGTCCTCCTCGGCGTCAGTGACGCCGCCGCAGATTCCCCGGTCCACTTCGACCTCTCACTCCGGCTCGATCCCCCGGCGCATCGGCTCGAGGTCCGCGCCACGGTGCGGGGTTCGTTCGAAGGAGCGGCGCGATTCGTCCTCCACTCCGGGCTCGATCCCGAGTGCTCGACCGCGGGGACGACGATGACCGCCGTCGAGGAGAGCGCCGCGCGTCGGTCGGTTCTCGACGGATCGGTGTCAGTGCCCGTGACCGAGTACGAGGTGCGTTTCGAGGACCCGGCCGCGACCGAGTTCACCTTGCGTTACGGCGGAGAGATCCATCATCCCATCGAGTCGGGAGGCGAGGAGTACGCGCGGAGTTTCTCCGGTTCGCCGGGATTGATCGACGAGCGCGGGATCGTCCTGTCGACATCGGCGGCCTGGTTCCCCGTGATCGGGGACGAGCTCATGACGTTCGAGCTCCGCATCCTCTCTCCGGAGCCCTGGCGCACCGTGAGCGAGGGACGCCTGGGCGAATCGACCGTGATCGGCGACTTGCACCTCGATCATTGGGTCTGCGAGGACCCCATGGACGACATCCACATCATCGGTGCGCCCTTCCATGTCACGAGTCGCGCGGTCGGTGGTGTGGATGCGATGGCGTTCCTTCGCCATCCCGACCCCAACCTCGCCGCGAAGTATCTCGAGGCTACGGCACAGTACCTCGACCTGTACCAACGACTCATCGGTCCGTACCCCTATCCGAAGTTCGCCCTCGTCGAGAATTTCTGGGAGACCGGTTACGGGATGCCGAGCTTCACGTTGCTCGGCCCGAAGATCATCCGCTTCCCGTTCATCCTGCACTCGAGCTACCCGCACGAGATCCTCCACAACTGGTGGGGGAACTCCGTCTTCGTCGATTGGGAGAGCGGGAACTGGTGCGAGGGGTTGACCGCCTACCTCGCCGACCACTTGGTCAAGGAGGGGCAGGGGCGCGGTGCCGAATACCGTCGGGACTCGCTCGACCGATTCGGGAGCTACGTCCGAGAGGGTCGAGACTTCCCGCTCGAGGAGTTCCGATCGAGGCACTCTTCGGCGACGGAGGCGGTCGGCTACGGCAAGTGCTTGATGCTCTTCCACATGTTGCGCGAAGAGCTCGGTGACGACGGTTTCCTGCGCGGCCTCCAGCGGTTCAACCGAGCGTTCCGCTTCCGTCGGGCCTCGTTCACGGACATCGCGGACGTCTTCAGTCGTTCGGCCGAACGGGATCTGCATCCCTTCTTCGAGCAATGGGTCCGACGGGTCGGAGCTCCCGAGCTCGCGCTCGAGGTCCGCGACGGAGCGATCGTGCTGCGACAAACGCAGGAGGACGATCCCTTCACGGTCACCGTTCCGGTCGCCCTCACCTTCGAGGACCGGAGCGAGGTGGAGATCATCGCTGTCCCGATGACCGGCCGGGAGGCGATCCACTCCTTGGGCGGCGTCGAGCCGACGCGGGTCGACGTCGACCCTCGGTACGACGTCTTCCGTCGCCTCGACCGCACCGAGACACCGCCGACGTTCGGTCGGCTGTTCGGGGAGTCCGATGTCGCCATCGTCCTGCCGAGCGAGGATGGCGACGTCGCGGCGGCGACGTGGCAATCGTTCGCTCACCTGTGGACCGAGGGCGGGAACATCGCGGTTCACACCGACGCCGAGCCCGAGCTTCCGGGGGCGGCCGCGGTCTGGATCCTCGGTCGCGACAATCGGCACGCGCCGAAAGTCCGCGCCCTCCTCGAGCGCTACGGAGCGAAACTCGATGACGTGCGGCTCGACTTCGGCGCGGCGAGCGTCGCGTCGGCCGATCACTGTTTCGCGGTCGCCGTCGAGTCCGAGGACGGGGCGACGTTCGGGTGGATCGGTGCGAGTCGCGATGACTCGGCGGCCGGTCTCGCGCGGAAGCTCCCGCACTATGGCAAGTACTCGTTCCTCGCGTTCTCCGGAGGCGAACCGACCAACGACGCGAAGGGACAGTGGCCTCCGCTCGGATCGCCGCTGGTGTGGAGTCGCGAATCGGGAACCGCTCGCGCCGATCTTCCGCCGGAGGAGCCGCTCGGCCGGCTCGCGCCGGTGTTCGACCCGCAGGCA